>JAZFYO010000001.1:0-10792 GCA_036443615.1 Binatia bacterium
ATGCACTCCCTACGACACAGCTTTGCAAGCGCATTGATAAATAATAGGGCACCTGTAACAGAGGTTAGTGCCCTGTTGGGCCACTCAATGCCTACCACAACCATGAATATCTATTCTCATTGGTTCAGGGAAACACAAACGGGAGCCGTAGCAAAGTTTGCCCGTGGTTTGTTAGGGAAAAAGCCACCTAAAAAAACCTCCAAGGAGAGTCGTGGACACTTTTTGGACACTTTGGAGGTTGGAAGTGAAGGTGATAAAGTGGTAGGGGGTGTTAAGTAGTTGGAATTGTTGGTGCGAAAGGGGGGACTCGAACCCCCACAGGTGTTACCCCACAGGAACCTGAATCCTGCGCGTCTACCAAGTTCCGCCACTTTCGCGCTTGGAACAGAACGTTTCTATCATATCTGGGGTTTGCTACTTGTCAAGATGATGGCCACCGATTGCTTGTTTTCAGAGAATCATGAGATAGGACCATGAGTAAAATACTACTAATCGAACCTGAAAGAATCTTGAAGCAGGCCATCAGCCTGTTTCTGTTTCCGGAGCACGAGGTGGAGGAAACCAGCTCCCAGAGCGCCGACAGTAGTACCCTGAAGGAGTACGATCTTTTAATCGTAGATGGGTCCGCACTCCGTGATAGAAATCATTTAACCCAAGAATTTACCCGTACCATCCAGCGTTCCGATACTCCTACGGTTTGGCTAGGAGAAGACGAATCGTCACTATCGTTTGAAAGAGAGAAGCTCCTGTTCGTAAAAAAGCCGATTGAAAGAGAGGAATTTCTGTCGGCAATGGATAGCCTCATTTCTCCTAAGACCCCGCGGAAGTCAGGGGGTGAAGGAACCGGCCCAAGAGACGGAAAAAAGCAGACCAGGGGACAACAGAAAGATACTCAATTCATTGAGCTTGAAGATGTCGTAAGCGGGAAGGCACCGCCCAGGAAAAGCGAAAACAGGAAGAGCGGAAAACAGACCAGGAAGTGAAAATAGCAGATGCCGAGGCAAATCGACAAGGCTTATTCCCATAGCGAGGTAGAGAGTCCCTGGTATGCGCGCTGGTCTGAGGCGGGACACTTTAGCCCGTTGCGCCCGAACGGCCATCCCTTCTCCATGGTCATTCCCCCGCCCAATGTCACGGGCTCTCTCCACATGGGGCATGCGCTTAACAATACCCTCCAGGATATACTCTGCCGCTACAAGAGAATGGACGGTTACAACGTTCTTTGGATTCCGGGCACGGACCATGCCGGGATTGCCACGCAAAACGTGGTCGAGAGGCAGCTTGCGGAACGGGGGATGACCCGAATCCAGATGGGCAGGGAGAAATTCGTGGAGCATGTCTGGGCCTGGCGTGCCGAGGCGGGGAACACGATCCTGAATCAGCTCAAGGCACTTGGGGTTTCCTGCGATTGGACTCGGGAGCGCTTTACCATGGACGAGAGGCTCTCCGTGGCCGTACGGGAGGCCTTTGTACGCCTCTGGGAGGACGGGCTCTTGTACCGGGCGGAGCGTCTGGTCAACTGGTGCCCACGCTGCGGGACGGCCCTGGCGGATATTGAAGTGGTCCATGAGGAGTCCGACGGCCACCTCTGGTATATCCGTTACCCTTTGCTGGATGAGCCGTCGGAAGGACTGGTTGTGGCGACTACCCGTCCTGAGACCATGCTTGGGGATACGGCCGTGGCAGTTCACCCCGAAGACGAACGCTATCAGCGCTTCATCGGCCGCAAGGTTTGTCTCCCCATTGTTGAGCGTCCTATTCCCGTTATCGCGGATCCATTTGTGGATCAGCAATTCGGAACGGGATCACTCAAAATCACCCCGGGTCATGATTTTAACGATTTCGAGATTGGGGAAAAACACGGGCTAAAGGTGATCGGCATCTTCGACGACGAGGCCAGGATCAACCCGTCGGCATTCCGCGAGGAAAAGACCGGGCCGCAGTCATGGCTGAGCCGCTACGCCCTTAAAGATCGGTTTGAAGCGCGGAGGCTGGTCTTGGAGGAACTGGAAGAAAAAGGTCTTCTGGTTAAACGCGAACCCTATCGCCATGCCGTGGGGCGATGCTATCGGTGCAGCACGGTGATTGAACCTTATTCGACCCCTCAGTGGTTTGTAAAAATAAAACCGTTGGCCGAACCTGCCATCCAGGCGGTAAAAGAGGGCAGAATCAGAATCATCCCCGATGCCTGGGCGAATTCCTACTTCGCCTGGATGGAGAACATTAAAGACTGGTGCATCTCCCGGCAGATATGGTGGGGACATCAGATTCCTGCCTGGTACTGTAAAATTTGCGAGGCGTCCAACATTACTAATCAGCGCGACCGCACCACTACGGCCGGGTTCAGGATTACCCCCGAGGCCAAACCGATCGTTCAGATTCGACCTCCTAGTGTGTGTGCCAAGTGCGGCGGAGGCGAATTTCTCCAGGATCCAGACGTACTCGATACCTGGTTTTCCTCTGCCCTGTGGCCCTTCTCCACCCTGGGTTGGCCGGAGAGGACAGAAGACCTCAAGACCTTCTATCCTACCTCCGTCCTCGTGACGGGTTTTGATATTCTGTTTTTCTGGGTTGCTAGAATGATCATGATGGGTCTGAAGCTCATGGGAGATATTCCTTTCCGTGACGTCTGCATCCATGCCCTGGTCCGGGATCAAGAGGGTCAGAAGATGTCGAAATCGAAAGGGAATGTAATTGATCCCCTTGTGATGATGAGTCGTTACGGAACCGATGCCTTTCGCTTCACGCTGGCATCGATGACTTCTATCGGACGGGATGTAAAGCTGGCGGAGGAAAGGATTGCCGGCTATCAGAACTTTGTCAACAAGCTGTGGAACGCCACCCGGTTTCTCTTAATGAACGTTAGAATTCCCCTTCAAGAGCCTCTAGAGAGCCCGCTGAAGACTGAGGAGCTGAACCTGGCGGATCGGTGGATCCTATCTCGCCTGGCATTCACCACAGACCAGGCCAGGAAGGCCATTGACTCCTACAAATTCAATGAATTTGCTCATTATCTCTACCAATTCACCTGGCACGAGTTCTGTGATTGGTACATCGAGATGAGCAAGCTGTCTCTCAACGGTACCCTCAGAACAGACAACCCGGTAAAAACACAGCGGGTGCTGTTTACTGTCCTCAAGCAAGTTCTTCTCTTGCTGCATCCTCTGATGCCGTTCGTCACCGAAGAGATATGGCGGACGATTACGAGTGAGGGACAAAATGGTTTTTCGGCCACTAGCGAAAGGGAATCGAGTATTATGCTCCAACCCTATCCCAAGGTGGATGAAAAATGGATCCAGCCGGAGGCCGAGGAGAAGGTGGGTTTTCTAACTGAGGTGATAAGGGCCATCCGAAACCTTCGTACGGAAATGAACTGTCCCCCATCCAGGAAAATCGAGGTGGTCCTTTTTGCCCCGGAAAATGACATCGCCTTCCTCAAATCTCAGGAGCCCTATCTTCGCGCTCTTGCCCGCTTGGCTTCTGTGAAATATATATCTCAAGGAGAAAGGCCGAAAAAGGCAGCAACGGCTGTCGTCGGGACAACGGAGATCTATCTTCCTCTCACAGAGATGCCCAACCTGCGGGAAGAGGGGATGCGTCTCATCAAAGAGGTAGATAAGGTGGAGATAGAGCTGGCGCGTTCACAGAAAAAGCTGAGCAATCAGGACTTTCTCACCAAGGCCAAGGAAGAGGTCGTCGAAAAAGAAAGGAAAAAGGCCGAACAGTTGGAGGATAAGATTCAAACCCTTAACCGTAGCCTCAAAAAAATCCAGGACCTCCAGGTTGAGGCAGGGCCCTAGTTCATGGAAGTTCTTCTCACTCCACAAATCGAGGCGATTATCAAGATGGCGCTGGAGGAAGACATCGGCGCGGGGGACCTCACGACGCTGAACACCATTCCTCCTGAGCAAAGGGCAAAGGGGCTCTTTCGCGCCAAGCGGGACTGCACCGTCGCTGGCCTATTTTTGTTGGAGAGGCTTTTTTCCTTCCTGGATTCCGATGTTCAGATCCGGTGCCTCTGTCGTGACGGAGACCAGGTGAGCCGTGGGACCGTGATCGCAGAGGCCGAGGGGGTAGTCAGGGCTCTGCTCATGGGTGAGAGAACAGCCCTCAATTTTCTTCAACGCCTCTCGGGCACTGCAACTCTAACGCGCCGATATGTGGATACGATCAAGGACCTTCCCAGCAAGATTATAGACACGCGTAAGACCACTCCTGGGCTCAGGACTTTAGAAAAATACGCCGTTCGGATGGGCGGGGGGACCAATCATCGCCTAGGTCTCTACGATGCGGCTATCATCAAGGACAACCATATCGCTGCCTCAGGGTCGATTGCCCAGGCAGTGGAGAATGTTCGGAGTAATTCACCTTTCATGTCCAGGGTCGAGGTGGAGTGCGAAGACCTCAAGCAGGTGCAGAAGGCCCTCGACGTAAAGGCCGATGTGATAATGCTTGACAATATGGATACGGCAACAATGAAAGAGGCCGTAAAACTGATCAAGAAGAGGGTATGGGTAGAGGCATCGGGAGGGATCACCATGGAGCGGGTGCGCGAAGTGGCAGAGGCTGGAGTTGACTTCATCTCGGTTGGGGCATTGACTCATTCAGCCCCGGCAGTAGATTTCAACATGAAGATCGTTCCAGTCGGCGGTCCCCGAGCATGACCCTTTCACCCCAGCCTCTCTCAGCCGATAAAATTCAGAGAGCAATCTCTACAAAGCGCCTTGGCAAGAAGATCCACTGCTTTAAGACCATCCCCTCCACCAATTTAGAGGCCCAGTCCCTGGCAAAAAAAGGTGCGGCCGAAGGGGGAATCGTTATTGCCGAGGAGCAGACTCAGGGCAAAGGGAGGTTGGAAAGGGGTTGGGTCTCACCTCCCCATTTAAACCTCTACCTCTCTGTGATTCTCCGGCCCAAGCTCCCTCCTAGTCTCGCCCCCCAGATTACCTTGATGTCCGCTGTGGCCATTGCCGACACGGTTCAATCCTTTCTTCCGTTTCAGCCGGAAATCAAATGGCCCAACGACATTCTTGTAGGGGGGAAAAAAATAGCCGGGGTCCTGACCGAGTCATCCTGTGAACCCGATCGGATTGTATTCGTGGTTGTAGGGATCGGAATCAATCTAAACTTTCCCAGAGATTTGATGCCCGAGTCCATTCAAGAGACTGCAACCTCTGTCCTGATCTTGACTCAAAAACCAGTGGATCGTGGTGCCTTTACCTGCCGATTGATTCAGAGTCTCGATCAATGCTATGGAGAACTTGAAAGTGGCGGTTTCGCCTCGATCGCCCAACGCTGGGATAGTTTTTTCCGTCTTCGAGGGAAAAGTGTGAGGGTAGAAATGCCGGACCGGCGCGTCTCGGGAAGGGTGGTGGGGATTGACACGGATGGGGCTTTGATCCTGGCGGGTGAGGGGGGCGTTCGAGAAAGGATCGTTGCTGGGGATGTGTTCCCCATGATCGATAGCGATTAAAGACCATGCTGCTAGCCATCGATGTCGGCAATAGCAATATTGTCCTGGGCGTCTATGACGGGAAGAAGCTCCAAACTCACTGGCGCCTCCTGACACAGGCAGACCGAACCGCCGATGAGTACGGAGTGCTGATTACCCATCTTGCCTCTTCCCGGGGTATCAGCTGCGGGAATATAGATGCCATTATTGCTTCCTGCGTGGTCCCGCCTATGATCGCCACTATCCAAGAGCTCTCGCGTAGTTTTTTCGGCATCGGTCCGCTGATAGTTGGACCCGGCGTCAAAACCGGCATGCCCATTCTCTATGACAGCCCCAAGGACGTGGGTACGGATCGAATTGTGAACGGTGTTGCGGCCTATGAGAAGTTTCACGATACCTGCATTGTGATAGATTTTGGGACTGCAACGACCTTCGACTTCATCTCCAAAAAGGGAGAGTACCTCGGTGGATCCATCGCCCCGGGCCTGCTGATTTCGGTCGATGCCCTTTTCCAAAGGGCCTCGAAGCTGCCGCGGGTAGAGGTCTCCAGGCCCAAAGAAGTCGTAGGAAAGAACACGGTACACTCCATACAATCAGGGATATTTTACGGCTATGTCGGCTTGGTAGACGGGATTGTCAAGCGCATTCAAAAGGAGAATCGGGTCCGGGCCAGGATAGTTGCAACCGGAGGACTCGCCCCGCTCATCGCATCTGAGTCTTCCGTGATTGAGGAAGTGGATGAGCTCTTGACGCTGGACGGGCTGCGGATTATTTACGAAAGAAACAGCGCCCAAGAGTTGAAGAAAAGGGCATAGGAATCCGAGGGGAGCAGGTTATGGCGTCGATAGAGTTAGACAAGCTGCGCAATATAGGGATGCTTGGCCACGGCGGATCGGGGAAAACATCAACAGGCGAGGTCATGCTTTTTGCCGCAGGGGCAACGCAGCGCCTTGGTCGAGTTGAGGACGGCTCTTCAGTTTTCGATCACGAGCCCGAAGAGATCAAACGGCGGGTTTCGATCACGACCGCGTTTCACACCTTGAAGTGGAAAAAGTTCGCTCTCAACCTGATCGACACTCCCGGCTATGCGCCCTTTCTGGCCGACTCCGTGCATTGTATGCGCGCATTTGGCGGCGCCGTGTTTCTGGTCAACCCGTCGCTGGGGCTCAGGGTAGAGGCCCAGCGCTTATGGACTCACGCTAATGACCGCAAAATCTGCCGGCTGCTCTTTGCCAACAAGATGGACCGTGAGGAATCCGACGTCACGGAGGCCATAGAAAGGATTCTAAATGATCTCGAGGTCAAAGGAGTCCATCTTCAGCTCCCGGTCGGTTCGGGAGAGGCCTTCACGGGGGTGGTGGATCTTCTGACGATGAAGGCTTTGATCTTTGAAGGGGATAGCGGGAAATTCTCCGAGAAGGAAATTCCGGAGGAGTTGCAAATAACCGCCCAGGACCTTCGAGTTAAGCTCACAGAGAGTGTTGCCGAGACGGACGATGCGCTGCTGGAAAAGTATTTGGACGGTCAGGAGCTCAGCCTGGAGGAGATCAAGAAAGGAATCCGGACGGGGGTCCTCCAGAAGAAAATTGTACCGGTCCTCTATGGTTCGGCAACGCGGCAGATTGGCATCTCTCAACTGCTGGACGCCGTGATCGACTATCTTCCGTCCCCGCTGGATGATGGCGAAGATCAAGGAAAGAACCCTGTTACCGGAGAGGCGGAAACGCGATCCCATGATCCGGGTGCCCCATTTTCGGCCTACGTTTTTAAAACCATCATCGACCCCTTTTCCGGAAGGCTCTCGATCATGCGAGTGGTCTCCGGGAAGATAGCCACGGATATCGGGGTGTACAACTCGAACAAGCAGGGGAAGGAAAAGATCGGCCACCTCTTTAGGCTGGAGGGGAAAAAACAGGAGGCCGTACGTGAGGCCAGCGCCGGCGAGATCGTCGCAGCGGCCAAGTTGAAGGCGGTCTCCTCGGGGGATACCTTGTGTGATGAGAGGTCCCCCATCCAGTACGACGGGTTGGTCCAATTTTCTCCGCACATCTCCTTTGCCCTCGAGCCCAAATCAAGGGCCGATGAAGACAAGGTCCCACAGGGACTCCACCGAATTATGGAAGAGGACACTTCGGTCGGGATGCATCGGGACAATCAGACCCGGGAATTCATCCTTTCCGGTATGGGCCAGCTGCATATCGAAGTGATCGTCGAAAAGCTCAAGCGCAAGTACGGCGCAGAAGTGGAGCTTAAGGCACCCAAGGTGCCCTATTTGGAAACCATCAAGGCGAGCTCCAAGGCGCAGGGAAAATACAAAAAACAGTCTGGCGGAAGGGGGCAGTTTGGAGACACCTGGATCGAAATCCAGCCCCTGCCGCGCGGTAAGGGATTTGAGTTCGTAAACAAGATCGTGGGTGGTGCCATACCGCGCAATTACATCCCCTCAGTGGAAAAAGGGATCGTAGATACCATGAGCGGAGGCTACGTCGCGGGTTATCCCATGGTGGATGTGCGGGCGACCCTTTATGACGGTTCCTATCACGAAGTGGACTCGTCGGATATGGCCTTTAAGATTGCGGGTTCCATGGGGTTCAAAATAGCCGTGGAAAGGGCAAAGGCCGTGATCCTGGAGCCGATCATGCTGGTGGATGTAATGGTGCCGGAGAATTGCATGGGCGATGTGATAGGCGACCTGAACAGCCGGCGCGGGCGAGTACTCGGGGTGGAGGCCAGAGGCCACAATCAAGTCATCAAGGCCAATGTCCCTATGTCCGAAATCTTAAGATATGCCCCGGACCTGACTTCGATGACCAGCGGGCGCGGGGAATTTCAGATGGAGTTCGCTCGCTACGATGAGCTGCCGGCGCATCTTACCGAGAAGGTCGTCAAAGAAGCGAAGGCAGCATCCGAGGCACATTAGAAAGTTTAAATCCGCTCTCGTGCGCGGTAGCTGTGCCCGTTTGCAAACAACGGGTTACGAGCACGGATAACGATTAAACTATGGAAAAGACGTTTGATCGTTTAAACGCCTCCCTCCTTTACTGTAACAAGTGCGGTCGTGCCATGCCTGTTCGGGAGCGGCTTCTCCTTGTCCTTCCGGATGGCGAGCTCTACGATTACCTGTGCCAGCGTTGTGGGACCTCGCTTGGCTCCAGGACCGAGCGCGCAACTCCCAAAGCCCCAATAGCTCCCACCCTGTTCCGGAGCTGATGGGCACCTCTCCGAAGGGTTGACGAGAAGTGGGCCGTATTTAAATTCATACAAAGGAGGACGGTATATGAAGCTCCTGGATACCCATGATTCACTCAAGCTAAAGGGAGAGGGGCGAAGGGTCGACCTCTTCAGGACGTCGAATCTATCCACATGGCTATTGTTTTTTCCGCCCGGCGACATCCAGCGAATGCACAGCCATCCTGCGGACCGTACCTACTACGTCATTACTGGCCGGGGGATAATGAAGGGGCCCTCTGAATCCCATGAGCTCTCTCCCGGGAAGATCATCAGCATCCCTGCGCATGAATTTTACGAGGGATCCAATCCTCACGATGAGCCCATGGTCCTTTTAGGAAACAGCGCCAAACCGACTGCGGAAGATTTTGCAAAGGTGGGCGGGATGCGCTCCGAGATGGATGAAGCGACGGGAAAGAGGATCGTTTATCAGCATGGCGGGGGAAGGGACGAGGGGAGGCTCGCCGACTAGACGATTCACGCTTTATTAAGGAGTCAACGTGGAAAAAGTCGGAATGGTCGGTGTGGGTGCGATGGGTAGCGCGCTGCTGGAGCGCTTGCAGCTGGCTGACGTTCGCGCGACGGTGTATGACCCTTATGCGCCGGCAAGGGAAGCCACTCGCTCGCTGGGGGCTCAGGTTGCATCGTCTGCCAAAGAGGTTGCCCAAGCCTCTACGATCATCGGTGTGGTCGTGCTCAACGACAAGGAAGTTCTGGACTGCATGCTGGGAAAGGGAGGTATCCTGGAAGGGGCGGAGGCCGGAACGCTCGTGCTCTTGCATAGCACGATCCTTCCAGAAACGACGCTGAAAGTGGCGGATGCCGCAGGCAAACGCCAGGTCGGCGTTCTGGATGCCTGCATGATCGGAGTACCCCGGGTTGTCCGGGAGGGCAATATAAGCTTCGTAGTTGGGGGGGCTGCTGAGCTAGTCGAGCGAGCAAGACCGCATCTGCTCAAAATGGGCAGGCAGCTGTTGCACATTGGACCTCTAGGAGCCGGCAACGTGGCCAAACTGATCAAGAACATGGTAACGGGATCCGAGACCCTCATTGTCCATGAGGCGATCCGTATAGGCGAGGCCGGAGGGATTCCATACCGGGAGACCCTGGAAATGCTCAGGCAGCTCTATGCCGACAACATTGTGAACCGCTGGCAAAACGCATTTGATCCCTCAGGGGCCAGCTCTACTCCCCGCCCTGGAGCCAATATATTCCAAAAGGACCTTCCTCTTGCCGCCGAGCTAGGACGGCGATACGGTCTTGATCTCCCGATCACACAACAGCTCGAGGCGGCAGGACGGCGATTGCTGGAAAAAAAACCCTAGCGCGGCGTGTAATCGCTGAGACGGACATCGATCAAGGCGAGGCGGCCTTCACGGAGATGGACCAGCGCCTCGTGGCGGCAGTTAATGAAGCTTGGCTCGCTTCGACCCTTAGCCGTTAGCTCTGCGAGGGCCTCCCACACCGGAGGCCACTCGGATCCCGGGGAAGATACAATAGTTTCAATCTTGTTTCGCTCAATGACCTTCAACAGTGCCTGCCCCCGTGCATGGCGTCATCCTCCTCTGTTACGACGGTCCTTGTTTTTCCTCGTCCGGATCATTTCTCATGTACTTGTATTCATACGTGAAGTCGAGTCTTTCAATCATGAATCCGCTCGGCACTTCGGGAATTTCGGAAGGCCAAAATTCTTCCATTGCCGGAGCGGAAAGGCTCTCCGTCAGAAAGTGTGGTGCGAGATGTCTCTTTGACCGTGTTCGACTGGGGGAGATGGCGATTGCACCCTCTCCATTCCTGTTACTTAGGGCTTCGGGGCCTTCCTTCGTTCCACGGGCCTCTCGTAGCGACCCTGCTGGGTCTTGCTTGGTTTTCCTCGGGGTACGAGGTTTCCAACCGTGGGCAATGGGCCTGTGCCTTGAGGGCCCCACCCGATCCTGCCCCGGCGTGCTATCACCTAAGGTAGGGGCCTGAGGAAACCTGGACGCTCGGGTGCCCACGGCTTTCAACCTCGCACCCCTCGACCGTGCGCTTGCGGCAGTCTATGTCACGTTTCGAGGCTGCCCGAAGCGAGCAGTTAACCCCGATCCGAAATTCTTTTGATTGAAACGCGTA
>JAZFYO010000002.1:0-8088 GCA_036443615.1 Binatia bacterium
AGTGCGGTCAAGCACGACCTCCGCAGAGACGGACTAGCCAGCCCATGTAGCCGAGGGTGCGGCATGGCCGAGAAACTCGATCCGAGACAAGAACTAGCCACATTCGACGAGCTGCTCCGGGGCATGATGTTCGAGACAGAGGCTACACGGCGGGTTTGGTACGGAAGGGCTTGCTGACCAACGAGGAGGTGCTGGAGGAGATCAAGGTGGTACGGCGGGAGATGGAAGGGAAGCGAGGCCATCCTGAAAAGATCGATGCGATATAAGACCATACGTGGGAGATCTCCGGCGTACATCCAAATGAGCAAGAGCATAATAATCCTCTGCGTAAGCATACTACTCACCCTAATTCCGACATCCCTAGTCTTTGCTAACCAGTGGGCAGATAAGATTGAGCGGCTAAAGCCAACCGTCGTGAATCTGGAAGTTACGAGTGAGGTGAACTTAGGTTTCGATAAGCCTGGGAAATGGGATGGAACAGGTTTTATTGTCGACGGAAAGCGTGGAATAATTGCTACGAATCGCCACGTCAGCTCTACGAGTCCCGCATCTATTAAAATTACCTTCTTTGATGGGAGCTCAACTGAGGGAAGTGTCCAGTACTACGATTATTATCACGATTTTGCCTTCATCAAGTTTGATCCATCCGCAGTTTCCCCTACATTCAAGGAAGCAAAGCTTGGATTCTCATTACAGTTGAAGCCGCAGCAAACGGTCTTTCTCATCGGCAATAATGAACGCGAGGAATATTCCGTTAAAATAGGGATGGTTGTCAATTCGAGGGTAAATAAGGGTGACCGACATTCCTTAACTCTTCACACAAGTTTTGATAGAACCGGAGGCTCTAGTGGGTCTCCTGTATTTAATGAGCAAGAAGAAGTCGTAGCCATCCACTTTAAAGGCACAGATACTTCAAGCTTCGAGCTCCCGATCGAATACATCCTAGACTCCTTCGATGCCATTCGCAAAGGGGAAATCCCCCAACGGGGTGATATTGGGCTCAAGCTAGATTACGTGAATATTGACGACGCAATAAAGCACGCAGGGATTAGCGACGATTATCGAAAAATATATAAGCAAAGATTTCAGGGTGCTACTAAATTCATTCATGTGCGAACTGTCATTCCGCGTTCAGAAGCAGAAAATCTGATCAAACCCGGGGATATCATATGGTCCGTAGGGGATCAGCTTATCGGCGACAATCTCTACCTGTTTGATAAGCTCCTTGATAAACGTGTAGATCAGAAAATAAAACTTACCGTATTGAGACATGAGGGAAAAAAGGTTTTTGAGTTGCCGGTTCGTGACCTGGAAAAGGAAAAAACAAAGAGATTTGTTTTGTTCGGTGGAGGAACTTTTCAGGATATCACGACGGAATTCAGGAGAAAGATGAATTATGGGGGGGACGGCGTATTTATGAACAACGTGCGGCTTGGGAGTTCCTTCGCCGCATTAGGTTTATACGGAGGTAATAAACTGACTGCAAGGAGGGTAATAATTAAGGAGCTGAACGGGACAGAGATTCGTAATTTGGAGGATTTCATCAAAACAGCCGAAGCAATCAAGGACGGTACGCATACAACCATTATTTATCAAGACTTGTGGAATGAGAATACATCCCCTGATGTTATGTATACGTCTGTTAATTTGAGGTTTAGTCCGCTCAGGATAGTGCGGTTAGACGGTGGATTGAAATTGTGGGAAGGATCAAGGAGAGAAAGAGGTAGCAAGCGGTCGACGTATTTGAAGTAATCTAGATCATATTGACAGTTGGATCTGCCGTGATATACCATTTCACCACTGCGGCGACGTGGCAGTCATTCGAAGCATGAAACTGGGGCGATCAAAGCCCTACAGCCCACCTCCGGCACAATCGACGGCGCACCATACATTCAGACGCCTTCTGGGGCGGAGCATGGCCCGGAGGGCGTTTTTGTTTTACAGCTACAGGTGCCGAATCCAGGAAATCTTCCTCTCGACCCCAAGCGTCTGGCCTCGTTAGATTGCTCTCACCCAAAAGGGAGTTCTTATCACTTGGTAACGACTATGTTCAGATCTTTCTCTCCAAAAGAATTTCCATTAACTCCTTATGAATATCCCATCTCTGAAGTCAATGGAGTGGAAGAAGAAGGGCTGTTCAATCACCTGCGGTCCATAATCCCGGATGAAACCAGGTTCTGTATTGAATTTGGTGCCGGAAATGGACAAGATTTTCTGGCAGTGCGTGATCTGATTGAAAGACATGGATATTCAGCACTTTTAATTGAGGGTGATCCAACCCAGGCCAAAGAACTTCGTCGAAACTACGAGGGGAACGAACGTGTCCACTGCGTAGAATCATTTATCACACGGAAAAACATCGAAGATCTGTTTCGCCAGAATTCCGTCCCGGATAGTCCTGATTTTTTGCTTATTGATATCGACGGTAATGATTACTATATCTGGGAAGCATTAGTCAGCTACAAACCAAAAATTGTTTGTATTGAATACAATGCCAGTTATGCTCCATCCGAGGATTTTGTAGTTGAATATGACCCCGGTCTAAACTGGCAGCGCGATGATTATCATAGTGCCTCCATTACCATGCTCGTAAAGCTGGGTAAGCAAAAGGGATACGAGCTCATTCATTGCAAGACTATTGGGGACAATCTGATTTTTGTACAAGCAGATCTGTTCCATCTTTTCAACATACCAGACAACAGTCCGCAGGCAATGTATCAGCTACCATGGAGGGGCATCTATGGCCGGGCTGATAATGGTAAAGGACACCCGGCATCAAGGAGAACCACCGGTGCCATGAACCGACTGTGGTACTTCATCGGTATTATCTATTGACTTTCTCCCGAATGGAAGGACGCCGTAAAGTCAGGGAAATACAGAAACAAAACAAGGCCCTCAAAAAAGGTCTTGTTTAAAGATTCTGAGATACAATCAATCCAAATACTCCCAGATGCACAGATCCCGTCCGCTGCCGAATACCTGTACCGCGACCCTGAATACTCCCTGGATGTGTGCGCATCCTGATTGCAAACCGCAGCGCGGGGTAAGGGCCCTTGTCTACCCAGATTTGGGGTCACAGACGCAATCCCGTCCGCTGCCACACACCTCAGCTCCTATCCACTAACCGCTCCTATGCCCCTCCGAACGTCTTCCTCCTCCCCACCCTCCATGTCTTGGGGTACCTTTCCCCTAACCGCCGTATCTTGTGGCCTCTTTTGCCTTGACACGAAGCGCCTGTCTCAATTATTCTGCTCTCACCCAAAAGGCAGTTCTTATCACTTTAGGATCTCGCCGTGGACCCGAAGGTCCTTGATCAACGACTCGCCAGCCTTGAGTCTCGTCTGACCCGGCTCGAATTCCTGCTCGAGGAGCTGGGCCGGAAGCTCGAGAAGAGCCAGTTCGACACGGAGGCGGCCCGGGAGGGGATCAAGGCGTGGGTCACGGATTACGTCTCCCTCCGTCTGACCCAGCTCGTCCCGGAAACGTGCGAGCACGTCCCAGAGGCTGCAACCTCCGACGGCCCCGTGCTCCCCGGAACGCGGATCCGTTGCACGGAGGAAGTGGTCCACCGGCTCGGCCGGATTCCGATTCCGTTCGTCCGCCAGATGGTGACGCAGAAGGTCGCTGACACCGCTCGGGCCGAGGGGGTCGCACTCGTCGACATCACCTTCTTCGAGCGGGCGGCCACCTTCTGACAGTGCAAGCTGTCGGGAGAGGATCTCCTGAGCTTCCAGCACTGGCAGAAGCACTTGGCGGTGGGCCCCCTCCGATGAGAAGAAGGCATTTCGCCGGCTGAAAGACAGATTCACACATGCGCCAAAAGTGCTCTTCAGGAAATATACCTTTTTGAACAGACGCAAGACCAAGGTGAAAAACATTTTTGTCACAGATAGCAAGCGTGTCACGTTACAAGCGTTTTGCAAGAAAAACAGGATAGAGTTGGTAGAGATAAATGATGTTATTGACGAACTGATTTCAGAATTAAAGAAGAAATATCGCGGATATAAAATCGGAAAAGAAACTGGAATAGCAAGATTTGTGCTTCATCTGGTTCAAAATGACTATTTGGAATAGAAGAAGGACGGCTCCCCGCCGTCCTTTGGTGTTTACGGTTCCTGATCACCCCTCCGTTTGAAGGGACAGAAGGGTATCGCCAAGTATGAGCGACTGGTTGAGGAACACCTCCGTGGAAGACCTTGAAGTGGGAGCAGTGCCCCGTTGCATGATCTTATATATTTGATACTCTTGGTCATATGGGGTGGCTTTATAATAAACTCGCTAAGCCAGATGACACACCGCTTTCCTATCGAATAGATTTCACTATCGAACCTCGGTGGGAAGAGATTTTGGCGAGGCTAACTAAGCAAAATAACCAGGTACCTGGTACCTTTTATAAATCCATCGTTGGAAATAAGAAACTCAAAATAAAAAAAGGGGAAGGTTTGTGGTCTAAGGAGTTCTATTTTAAATATTTTTATGACGCTGTAAGTGGGATGGGACAAATATGGTCTGATAATGCGAAAACGTTTGTTCCCTCGCTAGAAGTCCGCGGGCATGTGTTTGCAGAAGAATATGGTAGTTATCCTTTGCGGCTTCGCGAGAAGTATGAAGACAAGGATATTTCTCGGCAGTTTGTAATTACTCCGGGTAGCATAGGTGTCCTTGAAGACTCAATGTTTGATGCGGTTGATAATTGGTCGGAGATCCCGATTTATGAAATTATTCATGTATTGAAAGAAACCCATCGGTTCGCCCCATGGCTTCCCATGTATAGAGTTAAAGCATTCCCACCAGATGTAAAAAAAGAGATGATTAAGCATAAGGTTAAATACGGTGACGATACCTTCATTCATGATCCGGCTGGAGAAGGGCTAAGCGATGTAGTAGTTAAAAGTGTAGCGCTTAAGAAGATAGGATTGAAATTATACGATCAGCGTATGGAGTTACATTGTTTGAGGGCTCCGTATCTGGTTACATATTTTAGGATTGAAGTATTCGAGGCACCGACGCGGTAAAAAAGGCCGGGGCAGGAGCTGACTGAGCGGGAGGGGTGTTGAAAGATGGGTTTTGTTGATTACTACTTAGGTAAAGAACAACCCGATTACCTTCCCGTCTCTGGATTGATTTCATATGTCTGGGACAGATTCCAGGAAATAAATCGATATGCTGATTTTATTGAACATTTCAGGGCTCAGGTCGTCGATATTTCCGATAGCCCGGAATCCTCCATAGTCCATTGGGATCTCGCCGCGGGGCCAAAGATCGAGAATCACTTCTTGGTTTTCCGGGAAGACGACAGAACCGAGGGGACCTTCGATTTAGATTTTTATGGCGGTGGGTTGGCGAATTTCCGGGTTCAGATATTTAGCAAAGGGATGTTGCTTAGCAGAAGGAGGGTTATGAACAAATACAAATCGCTCCATGATTTTGTGGAACGCAAGTTGGGGAGAGGACAAGAAGATAAGGATTTGGATAGAATAATTTGGCGAGACAGCAAGAACGGGCTGGTAGTCACTCTCCGGAGAGTTGCAAAACTGGCGATACACGAACCGTCAAGCATTTCGTTTACTATTACTAAAGAGGAGTACTATGGTCCCATAAATCTTCCACAAGTGTAAGATCACGCCCAAAACCACTTGGTGTGAACAAATAAATGTGAACAAAAATCGCCTCACCGATCCTCCAAGCCCCATCATCCGGAGTTTGTGACACACCCCGTGCTGTTTTATAGAACGCAGAAAATCGTTAAAATTGGCAACTTATCCGGGCTATGTCAAACTGTCGCACTCCTTCGGCCAGCAGATGAATTTTTCCGTGATCTAGGTCACGCTTTCGGTTGACAATTGACAGGTCTTCTTGGTACGTTCTTATCCCCGCGACCCTTCACGTTGTCGCGTGGGTGTTCGCTGGACGGGGGGACCGGATATAACCCCCCGAGGTAGTAGTAAGTTGTTACCGGGGAGAACATATCCCCGGCCCACTTCAGGCACAATTGACGGCGCAACACAAATTCAGACGCCTTCTCGGGCGGAGCACGGCCCGGAGGGCGTTTTGATTTTTGGAAGGTCGCGAAGCCTATCTGCGGAAGGCCTGGGGTCTTATAGGGAAAAGATAATTCATGGTTAGACGGCACAAGCTCGGATTGTAGCGTCGAATGAATAAGATTCCCTTCAGCGTTTACGACTTCTTTGGATACCTGGCGTCAGGATTTTTGCTGCTCGCGTCGGCAGACTACGCGTTTGACAGGGGGTGGCTCGCCACAGAGCAGTTACCGCTCGGCGTCGGGGTCTTGTGGCTGATCGGGGCTTACGTCCTCGGCCACCTCGTTGCGCACGTGTCGAGCGTCGTGCTTGAACTGAATTTTCTCCGGAAGGTTCTAGGCTCCCCAGAGGAGCATCTCTTTTCAAGCTCAAGTGACTCCCCGTGGCGACGAATATTTCCGGGCAATTTCGTCTCGTTCCCTGACGAAACAAAGAACCGAATACTTGAGAGAGCGAAGAAAGCCGGCGTTAGCGGGCCGGGCCGGGCATTGTTCCTGCACTGTCATCCCATCGCTAAGCGCGAACAAGCCACTCTCGAACGATTAAACACGTTCCTGAACCTCTACGGATTTGCTCGAAACATCAGTATGACCTTACTCTTGTCGGCCGTCATATTGACGGTGGGCGCTATCTGGAGTGCCGTGTGCCGTGAACTTGACCACCAGTGCGTCGTTAAGCTTCTGGGGGCCCTGGGATGCCTCGTGGCTTCGTACGGGATGTTCCTTCGGTACCTAAAGTTCTTCAGGCATTACACGGTCGAAGTCTTCATTTCCTATGCTGAAAGCGGTGCAGACTAGGAGATCGACGTGAGATTCACCGTCTTAGATGTGGGTCACGGGTTCTGTGCGTATCTCATTGCCGACAATGGGAACTTAATGCTGTTCGACTGTGGTCACAAGACGGATCCGGTAGTTCGACCGTCTGACCACCTGCACAACTTAGGTCAGCGTTCCGTGGAGCGGTTGGTCATTACGAACTTTGACGAGGATCATATTTCGGACCTTCCGAATGTCCAGACAAAGGTTCGAGCCCGGATTTTGGTTCGCAACAATACAATCTCTTCCGCTCAATTACGAAACCTCAAGAGGCAGGTGGGTCCCATTACAGACGCGATGGAAATTCTGCTCGGCATGATGGATGAGTACACGCATGACATAGCAGAGCCGCCATCGTTTCCGGACGTCAATTGGGACTATTTCTGGAACCGGTACATCGACGATTTCGATGACACAAACAACATCAGCTTGGTTACTTTCCTCGATTGCAGGGGGTTACGGGTGTTGATCCCCGGTGACCTAGAGACTGCGGGCTGGCGCAATCTACTTGCAAGCTCGGCGTTCCGTGAAAAGCTTCGCGGCGTGGATGTCTTCATAGCGTCGCACCATGGGAGAGAAGACGGGTACTGCGAAGATGTGTTCGCCTACTGTACCCCAGACGTGATTGTTTTCGCGGATGGGCCTAAGAAATACGCGACTCAGGAAATGGTTGACAAATATGCGAGACACGCGCGAGGCATAACGTTCAAAGGAGAAAGCCGCTACGTCTTGACCACGCGAAATGACGGTACATTTTCGTGGGAGCCGTAGCTACGCCAAGACATCGGTGCCGTCTAACCAGTGGATCAAGCCGACCTCGGTAAACCTCGACTGCTCATCCACATCGTTAGGTGGCTTGAGACTCACGCTTATCATTCTGTGGGCGTTGGTTGCTTTGTCACCCAAACCTCTTTCCCTTCGCAAACGCTGGAAGTGTTACACCCTCGCTGAGTCTGTCCCCATAAAGTGTGGGGTCGAGCGACCATTCCTGTGCAGATTACAACCAGTAACCTTCCACGAAGATTTGTAGTTGTAACATTCCCAGGCATTTAAAGGCCTGCCCGCGACAACCAGGGGGCGGCTTGCCGCAAGGTCTTGACACCACCCGGGGCCTCCGCGATACTTAAGCCCTCCGGAGGAGAGTGAGGGATGGAATCGGGATAGCGATAACCTCTAGCCCACCTCAAGGCACAATCGGCGGCGCACCAAGCATTCAGACGCCTTCTCGGGCG
>JAZFYO010000003.1:0-4706 GCA_036443615.1 Binatia bacterium
CAAGTAGCGCCAGGATTAACAGGGATATCACCATGACCACGCCTCGCTCATCCTTGAGCAATGTCTTAACGGTTACCATAATTCCTCCTACTCATTCCTAAGCAACACGCTGGTCGAAAGGGTAGAGAAAATATTTCCACCTACATTGGGATTGGGGTTAATTACCTGAACACGAAACGTGATCTTGATTCGTTTAATATTGGCCAGCGAAGAAGGATTGTCACCCAGATCAGTATTACTGCTATCGTAGAAGCTAAAGAGTTTGTCTGTTCCAAGGGGTGTCACCACATTGGCAACAAGGCAATCATCATTGCGTTGGATGATGTTAGAGCCGGAGCAGGTAGAGGTAGAGCTAGCGAGTTCGTATTTTACAGTCTCTATAAGATCCGTAGAACTGTTATCTGTACAATTCCCATCACCATTAAGGTCCATCTGGACGATGACTAACGTTTTTGTTGCAGCGTAAACCCTGTTGCAAACCTCGCCAGCATCGTTATTGGGATCATCAATTGCCGGATTACCCGGATTACTTTCCGCAGGAGCTGTCCCATCTACTCCCCATGCTCCCGCATTTCTGAGCTCTCGGGCCATTAAATTTAAGCCTCCTCGCGCATCTTCCAGCGTTGCAGTCTTAGTTTCCTGGGAGATAAGGATAAAGAGCTGATCCCGAAAAAAACCGTATAGGGTAGCTACCACAATCCCTGCGAAGAGCATAGATACAAGTAGCTCTGTTACGGTAAATCCACCCCTTTCCCAAAAAATTCTGCTCATAAAAAGCTCTTTTATTACGTATAGACGAGGGTTGATAAGGTAACTGTACGGTTAAGATAATCCTGCCAAGAAACGGTGACATCAATCGTAGATAGCCCGGATTCTGGCGAATCCACTGTAACTACCCAGGACCGATTGTAGATCGCCCCAGCCGGATCCGTAGTCCCCTGGGAGTTTAACGGACCATCGAAACAGCCTGCCGTCGTGGCCGTGGGACAAGTGGGCAAAGCTATCCCCGAATTCAGAAGGTCTTCCATCTTATCCTGAGCCAGATTGGTTGCTACCGTATAGTTGCCGCTTATGAAATTACCCTGGATAATTCCTATCGAATTTAAAGAGAAGCCCAAAATCCCTATAGCGATGAGGGCAATGGACATAATGATCTCAATAAGAGTAAAGCCCCCCGTCCGCTTAATAAGAAGCGGTTGTAACCATCCTGGTTTTTTAGCAATTTCCATTGCAGCTAGCTGGCTTACAGATACGTATTCTTCCCGTAGCCCTAATGACTATGTTCTTGCCCTCGTTCTTAGAATTGCAGAGGAAAACTGTCACTGGACTTGTGGTGGTTGGAGTGCCCCTGGGTGTAAACTCTAAAGTGAGCGGACTCGTTGCGGTCCGAAGTTCAATCCCCTTTGGTAGAGTCTTGGTTTCCACTAAAGTACCATCTCGCTGGACTTGATAACTTTTAGCCTTATCCGAGTAAACAAGTTTAAAATTGACCTTCTCAGAGACAGCTTTCATCTTGATTCTATGAAGCTCTGACTGCACCTGCCGGGTAGCACCGTTAAGGCTAAATGTAAGTAGTACAGTACCCCAGTCCGGAAGAGCGATCGCAGTCAGGATGCCGAATATGGCCAGGGCCACTATAATCTCTACAAGGGTAAATCCGGCCATAGCTAACACCCCCCCCTGTTTAGCAGCAATTCTCGTGCCAATTTCGGAGAAGCCTATAAGGGCATTATTAGTGGATGGGCAATACTTGTGAATAATCAACTGGTTAGTTTCAACGACTGAGACGTCAATTGGACTGATAGATGTAAACCTTGTTTACTGATACAAAGGCTCCGGGTGGGGCAAAGCGCCAGCTGAAACTTGACCTCAGATCTTTCTCATAGTGCCACCGGACGGTTTTAACCCTTTGATCTTAAAGGGATCGGCTTTTCCTTTGCCACCTTTCTCCAAAAGCCTGTCGATGGCCTCCTCGCCCTTCAGACCCTCCATCTTGATTTTAAGCCGCAGATTGTTGGCGCTGTCCGCATTTATGAGCGCCTGCTCGAGGCTGATTTTTCCTTCCTGATAAAGCGTGAAAATAGCATGGTCAAAGGTTTGGCTTCCCTCCTGTACCCCCTGCTCCATCGCCTCTTTGAGGATATCGATGTCACCCCGTTTAATGAGGTCTTTGACCCGCGGTGTATCCAATAAAATCTCCAAAGCTACTACGCGCCCGCCGTCTGTGGAGGGAATCAGGCGTTGTGAAATAATGGCCCGCAAATTAAGGGAGAGCTGAAGGTGAATCTGGGGATGACGCTCCACCGGGAAGAAGTTCAATATCCGCTCGATTGCCTGGTTGGCATTGTTGGAGTGGAGGGTCCCCAAGCACAGGTGGCCGGTCTCGGAAAAAGTGATCGCCGCCTCCATGGTTTCAGTATCGCGTATCTCACCGATGAGGATCACGTCCGGGGCCTGGCGCATGGCGTTCTTCAGCGCATTGGCATAAGAAAACGTGTCAAATCCAATCTCCCTCTGAGTCACAATAGACTTTTTGTGCTTATGGACGAATTCGATCGGATCCTCAACGGAGATGATATGACCACTCTCGTTCGTGTTCCGATGGTCAATCATGGCCGCCAGCGATGTCGATTTACCCGATCCCGTAGCCCCCACAACGAGGACCAAACCTCTCTTGGTCATCGTGATTTCCTTGATGATGGATGGAAAACCCAGTTTATCGAGGGGCCAAATATCAACCTTGATCTGACGGATGACCAAACCGATATTGGCCCTCTGGCGAAAGAGGTTGACGCGGAACCGGCCCAGTTCCGGGTAGAAAAGAGCCAGGTTCATCTCCATAGTCTGTTCGAAATCTCGCCTCTGCTTCTCCCACATAATCCCCTTGGCCAGGGTCTCAATCTGTTCATTGGTAAATTTTTCATCCCCATAAGGTTGAGATACGCCGTTAATACGAATCATGGGCGGGCTTTCTACTGTTAGGTAAAGATCCGAGGCATCTTTATCTACCATGACCTTGAGCAATTCTTGAATTTCCATATCACACCTCCTGCCGCTATCGGTCAACGATGAATTCCATCAGGAATAAATCTCAAAAAAGATCTTGCCGTTTACTGCTGCCTCTATCTTATGGCCCTTGCCTGGCCACCCATCCCCACAGCCGCAAGGCCAAAGAGATTGGGGTTCATGCTCTTGAACTGGGCCTCCTCCCTGGTCACAAGTCCACGGGTGACTAGATCCGTCAGGGCCATATCCATGGTCTGCATCCCGACCTTCTGGCTCACCTGCATGGTCCCCGGTATCTGATGAATTTTCCCCTCACGGATGAGGTTTCGCACCGCCGTGGTCCCGATCAAAACCTCCACGGCCGCCACCCTTCCTCCCCCCTTTTTCTTGAGCAGGGTCTGGGTGAAGACCGCCTCGATCGACTCGGCAAACTGCGCGCGGATCTGGGCCTGCTGAGCAGGGGGGAAAACGTCGATGATCCTGTTCACCGTGTCGGGCGCACTGGAGGTATGGATGGTCGCGAAGACCAAATGCCCGGTCTCGGCCGCGGTGAGCGCCAGCTGAATAGTTTCCAGGTCTCGCATCTCACCAACCAGTATAACATCAGGATCCTCTCGTAGGGCAGCCCTCAAGGCATTGGAAAAAGAGCGGGTATGGGGACCGAGTTCTCTCTGGTTGACCAGACATTTTTTCGATAGGTGGACGAACTCAATAGGGTCCTCAATGGTGAGGATATGGCCTTCAAAGTCGTCATTGATACAATCGATCATCGCTGCCAGAGTAGTGGACTTTCCCGAACCCGTCGGACCGGTAACCAGGATCAGGCCCTTCTCCTTCTGGCAGAGATCCTTCATCACCTGCGGCATTCCCAGTTGGTCCAAGCTAAGGATCTTTGTCGGAATAGTGCGGAAGACCGCAGCCTCTCCCTTCCGCTGCATGAATACGTTGACCCGGAAGCGGGCCACATCTCCCATCTCAAAGGAGAAATCCACATCATGGGTCTCCTCGAACGCCTTACGCTGCGCATCGGTCATGATATCAAAGAGCATTGTGTGAACCTCCTCCTGGGTCAATACAGGATGGTCCAACTTTTTCAAATCACCTTGAATGCGCATCATGGGTGACTCACCCGAGCTCAAGTGGCAATCCGACGCCTCCTGCTCTACGCTAAAGGCCAGTAGTTGAGTGATATCCATAAGCCCTCCTATCTGCCCGTTCTAGTAAAACAATATTTTACAGCCTAAGGGAACATCATGTAAAGCCATAAACATGAATAGGGGGAGGAGAGGCAGCTATTTCGAGAATTCACCTTTATGAGCCTAAGCCCAGAAGGTTAAAACCGAATTTGAAGGACGTCCTGTCGGGATTTCTCGTATGGTTAACGGAAAACCCGATGCTCCAGCACTCACACTGGGAGAGGATCTTAATCCCACCCCGGTTACTGGTAAACCGGCTTTCCCGTGCATCGTAGTTGGAATTGTAGAGAAGCAGGAGGTGATCCGTAAGATGATAAAGGGATCGAATGCTCACTTGCTCTAATATATTTTTGACCCCCGATCCGCATCGGGGGTCAAAAATACCCGGCGGGGGAGGGCATACAGCCGGCAAACCGGGAACGGGCGAGACGAGATTGGCATCTTCCGCCAGGGGGGCTAAAAAATCATTTCGAATAAAGCGGTAGATCACACCCAATTGGTTTG
>JAZFYO010000004.1:0-6320 GCA_036443615.1 Binatia bacterium
TGAAGCGAAGGGATGGCAGCTCCTGTAAGAGCACGCTCAATCCCTTGCCAGGACTGGGGTTCTCAACTCACGGAACCACACTTTTCGTAAAAGAGCCCCAATTAGGTTGACACAAAATCTCCTTCTCGGATATTCTCGGCCAATTTTGATTATCTAGGGGGATTCGGAAGCTCGGTTCTATTTACCCTCCTTCGCAGAAAGCCACGGGTGTAAACCCGTGGATGAATGCGAGGGGGGTATCCTCCGTAGCATTGGCGAAGGAGGATACGCTTCGGGGGGTTGCGCTCGACGAAGCGTGTAGATGGTGCCACGGGCGGAAGCCCGTAGGGCTTCACTAAGGAACTTCTCCCAAGTTGGTCAGGAAAAATTCCAGGGGTGAGAAGAATCAATGGGTGATAACAACAAGGCCTTGTTCGGGATCGCTATCCCTCAGAATTGTACCCGCCTACCGATAGATCTGGGTATGCTCCGGAGCTATATCCAGCGAGCCGAGGCACTGGGCTTCCACAGCATTTGGGTCCAGGAGCAGATAGGGCTATGGTCTACGTTGAACGCCCTGGAAGGAGTGAGCATGCTGGGCTATGCCGCAGGGCTCACCCAAAGGATTCTTCTCGGCAGTGCGGTATTCTTGGCTGCGCTTCGTAACCCGATTCTCTTAGCAAAAAGCATCACCAGTCTGGATCAACTGAGTCAGGGGCGTCTGATCGTCGGTGTAGGTCTTGGCGGCGCCAGAAGGCTGTATGAGGCCTATAGTGTTTCCGACGATCATCTTGTGGCTCGTTTTAATGAAGCCCTGTCCGTGATGCAAAAGCTGTGGACCGAAGAGGATCTTACTTTCGAGGGAAAATACTGGAAACTCAAAAACACCACTCTGTTGCCGAGACCGGTCCAAAAACCGCATCCCCCCATCTGGTTCGGGGCTCACGTGCCTGCAGCCCTCAAACGAGCAGTAAAGTACGGAAGCGGATTTATCGGCGCAGGCTCATCGTCTACGCAGAACTTCAAGGACGAGGTGCAAATCATATTGTCGGCCCTGGAGGAGGCGAAGAAGGATCCGGCAGATTTCACTATCGGCAAGCGGGTCTATCTGGCAGTTGACACAAACCGGGAGCGTGCTGCCCAGCGGCTTCGGGAGTGGCTCGGGCTCTTTTATAGAAAGCCAGAGCTCGCCGATGCGGTGGCCGTGTGGGGTGGCCCCGATGAATGCGCCGATCAACTGCAAAAAATCATCGCGGCAGGAGCGCGCCTGATCCTGCTGAACCCGGTTTTCGATATGATGGATCACGTCGAGATACTGGCCAAGGAGGTCATTCCAAAAATCTCTGCCCCGTGACCCCTTGAAGTGACTTAGGTCAGATATCTGTATTGTTCTTCCAGGTACCTCAGGTTCAGGTTTTGAGTTCTTGACGAACAGAACGGAGAAAGCGATGCGAATCATCGATGCGGATGGACACATTCAAGAGAGGAACATTCCCTGGGCGGACCTCCTCGAGGACCCATATCGATCTCGGGCACCGAAACGGGTTAAGGATAACCGAGGCGTAGAGTTCCTGATGATGGAGGGCAAATTATGCCCTAAACCCCAAGGTAAGGGATGTGGGTTTTTAGGGGCACCTTTCAGCCGGACACCACAGAAAACTACCGGCATGATAGATCCGGTTCAACGGCTTAAGGACATGGACCTCGAGGGTATTGATACTGCGGTGCTCTTTGGCAGCAGCGGTTTTTTGGGCCTACCGTTTTTAGAAGACAAGGATTTTGCCTGTGCCATGGCTCGGGCCTACAACAACTGGCTCGCCGATTACTGCAAGACAGATCCCCGAAGGCTCAAGGGGGTGGCACTCGTGCCAATCCAAGATCCGCTCGAAGCAGTCAGGGAATTGCGCCGCTGCATCAAGGAATTAGGGTTTGTTGCCGTTGCAACCGCTACCCGCTCCTCATCAGATAAAAATATAGATCATCCGGATCATTACCCTTTCTTTGCAGAGGCTGAACTCCTCAATGTTCCAATCTGTGTTCATATGGGAGCCGGAGACGGGCCACCCGCTGCCGGGACGGAGAGATTCGACAATCCTTTTTTCACTCATGCGATGACCCACCCCTTTGAGCAGATGATCGGCGTTCTCTGTCTGGTGGCCGGGGGGATTCTCGAGAAGTTTCCCCGTCTAAAGGTCGCTTTCATGGAGGCAGGGGCCGGATGGGTTCCGTACTGGATGGAGAGACTTGATGAGCATTATGAATACCTCCAGCCTACGGTTCCCTGGCTCATCAAACCCCCGAGCGAATATATGCGCGGCGATCAGGTCTATTACTCCTTTGAGCCGGACGAGCATACATTAGGTTTCACGCTTGATTTTGTGGGTGAGGAGCGCCTGGTTTTTGCCTCTGACTACAACCACATTGACAGCAAATTCCCCCACACCGTCGAAACAGTAACGAAGCGGGAAGAGATTTCCAAACATGCCATGGCTAAGATCATGGGAGAAAATGCGGCAAGACTTTATAGCCTCTAGAATGACGGGGGATGGAAAACAAGTCACAGAAGAGTATCAAGGTCACTTTGCTAGGCACAGGCGCTCCACCTCCGGTCATGAACCGGTTTGGACCGAGCACGTTAGTGGAAGCCGGGGGTGAAAAATTCATTTTCGATGCCGGGCGGGGTGCAATGCAGCGCCTGTTCCATCTCAAAATTCCGTTTGCGGACGTTACCGGGCTGTTTCTCACGCACCATCATTCAGACCACGTGGTGGGAATTCCGGACCTGTGGTTGACGGGTTGGATCGGCCGTCCCTGGGGGCAGCGAAAGGTTCCGCTACGCGTCTGGGGACCCGTGGGGACCAAGGAGATGATGTCGCATCTGGCGCAGGCATATCAGGTGGATATTCGAGTCCGGAGCGAAAATTATCCGCCGCAGGGAGTCTCCGTCCACGCTGAAGACATCACGGAAGGTGTAGTTTATGAGAAAGGCGGCTTGAAGGTCACAGCCTTTGAGGTGGATCATGGCTCGGAGATCCTACCGGCGTTCGGTTACCGCATCGACTACGCGGGGCGCTCTGCGGTTCTATCTGGTGACACGACCTTCAACGAAAATTTAATACGCTTTTCCCAGGGAGCGGATTTATTGGTTCACGAAGTGGCGGCTACGACAGAAGATCTGCTTCGCACTACAGAGCAATTCAAGAGAATCACAAAAAACCACACGACCCCCGAACAGGCCGGGGAGGTCTTTACACGAGTCAGGCCCAAACTTGCCGTCTACACGCACATCCTATTGTTCGGTCCCTTCAAGGACAAAGATTTAATCCTAGCCACACGCAAAAGGTATTCAGGTCCTCTGGAAGTAGGGGAGGATTTGATGAGGATCGACGTGGGTGAGAAGGTACGGACTAGCCGCTTCCCCGCGGATTAATCAGCGTTATTTTCACTCTGACAGCTTAGCCCCTAGCACAGAATGCACCGCACGTAAGTGCGAGCATGAAGGTTCTGGACTTCCCTTAAGCGCCGTGCCCCAAAACCGCGAACGTAAGTCCATAGCACGGGGGTTACCTTCTTGACCTCCAGCGCATTGATCCAGGCGCTAATTCCCAGGAATAAGGCAGTAAAAGTCGAAAGAGCCTCTGTTTTATCTAAACCCGCTTATTCGCCTGAAACGTAGTTTACCCCCCTGTCATGGAGGAATCTGGGGAAACAGCTGGTTGGCCATCTGGCCTTAAGTAGCTTGATTATAAGGGGATCTTAGCTTGAACGTTGCATACGGCAAATAGTATAATGATATGTTATTATTATAATGTTATATTAATAGATAGCTTGGAGATACTTGAATAGATGACCGATATTCTTACATGGCTGATCTTTCTCTTGCTGTTTACGAACGGCATACTCTTGGTCATTCAGATCTGGCTGTCCGGCTCAGGTACCGACAAAACTGAAAAGATTGTGCGGGAGCAATTTAATGTCGGTCGCCAGGAATCCGCAAAAAACACCCGGGAGCTTCGCGAACAAGTCTCATCTGTTGATTCTATGGTCAAAATCGTTGGTGAGATGGGTTCCCAGCGGTCGTCTGAGCTCGAGTCAGTAACAAATCAACTCAAAGGCATGTCTGATAAGTATCAGTCTCACATAGACACCCTCCGTGAGACTGTCAATTCGCAACTGAAACAATTGCAGGAGGGCAACGAAACCAAACTTGAAGAAATGGTCAGATCCGTGGATGAAAAATTACACAGTACGCTGGAGATGAACCTCAGCGAATCCTTTGATCTGGTCTGTGATCGTCTAGAAGCAGTACAGCGCGGAATCGGTGATATGCAAGGCTTGGCAACAGGCGTAGGCGACTTGAAAAAGATGCTTACCAATACCAATGTCAGGGCCCGTGGAACCTGGGGTGAGATTCAGCTTGACGCACTGCTTGAGCAGATTTTGACGCCCGATCAATACGATAGCAACGTTCAAATGAAAGATGGATCCCCCGATGCTGTCGAATATGCAATACGGTTGCCGGGAGGAAACAATCAAAAAGATTCCTTCGTATGGTTGCCGATCGACTCCAAATTTCCCCGGGAGGATTACATCCGGTTTCAAGTGGCAGTTGATGCTGCGGATGCGACCGGCGTCCAGACGGCCACGGCTGCATTGGTAAATACTGCGCGGAATACAGCCCAGGAAATCCGCGACAAATATATCAACCCACCCAAGACCACCGATTTTGCGATCATGTTTCTCCCAATGGAAGGGCTATATGCAGAGATATTTCGGCAGCCTGGTCTGATCGAAGATCTCCAGCGAAACTATCGGATTGTCGTCTCCGGTCCAGCAACCCTAGGAGCCATCCTCAACAGTCTCCGAATGGGTTTCCGCACCCTAGCTATAGAACAACGTGCAAGTGAAGTCTGGAAAATCCTCGCCGCAGTAAAAACAGAATTTGGTAAATTTGGAGAGGTGCTCGGAAAAGTCAAGAATGAGCTAGACGCAGCGTCTCGGACGATTGCGGAAACAGGGGCCAGGACTCGCGCTATGGAAAATCAGCTGCAAGGGGTCGAGCCGCTTTCCGCAGACTTGGCCGAAGAAGTACTGAAGATTCCTGCCGGTGAAACTTCTCTCGAAACGAAAACGCTGAAGGCTCCTATCGATGAAACTTCCCTCGACACGGAAACGCTGAAGGCTCCTATCGATGAAACTTCCCCGGACACGGAGACGCTGAAGGCTCCTATCGATGAAACTTCCCCGGACACGGTGACGTTGAAGATTCCTACCGGCGAATCTATCACTGACGCAGAGATGCTGAAAATTCCTACCGGCGAATCTTTCACTCAATCGACGGAGGAGCTGAAGGTTCCTACCAATGACACCTCCACAAATGCGCAGACGCTGAAGGTCCCTACCAGTGAAGAATCGGGCAAAGAGTCAGTTAACCTGAAATTCAATGAAGAGTCCTAGCTTATCTCTCTTTCTTTCAGATAATCGCTCATCCGCGAAGCAAAATCGACTGCATAAGGTTTTTCTTTATCGCCTGATGTTTTACCCTGTCTCCCCCAGCTAGGGTCAAAGTTCTTGTCCGTGTAGCACTCGGGCGGCATTTGGGAGGTGAGGCCCTTTTCTGCCAGCTTTTGCTCATACATTTCCCTGATGGAAGGATCCTCTTGCCAATACTGGATCTCGTTCCTTTCGTAGTCCACGACATTATCCCCAAGACCTGGGTGGAGGCGGGAGCGGTGAAGGGCGAGCATCTTCGTTGCAGTAGGGCTCTGGACAAAATGATGATGAAACCAATTATTCGGGGGAACGATAGCGCTACCTTCGTGCCAAGGACAGATTACATTATCCTTTCCCTCCGGGTACATGAGAGAATAGCCCTCCCCGGACAAGAAGATGACGATGGTCCCGGGCCCATGCCTGTGAGCTTTTTTATAGGTAAAAGGGTCGGATTGTCCTATGTGTGCCCACATAGGAGAACCGGGAAAGCGAATCCAGACGAGTCTGCGACCAACCCCCATGGCCGTATTGTCCTCCAGCTTGTCCCAGGCCAGTGTGTCAGGGAAAAAATTACCCCGCCAGATGTTTGTTTTTTTAACCCCGTCAACTGTCACTGCCTCGGCTGCAGAATAGAAATCCTTACGGTGATAAACTCTGCTCTTATCAACTACCGGGCAGTTAAAGAAAATCTCTCGATCTCTGATCGTCTCCATGGCCATGGGAAGGTAACTATAATGAACGACCCTGCTGGGTTTTGTCCCCTGCATATTTGATAGTTGGTACCAAAAGTTTCCGGGCACAAGAAAGAGACTGAACTTGTTCCATTCAAAGGTGATTTTCTTTTCACC
>JAZFYO010000005.1:0-15529 GCA_036443615.1 Binatia bacterium
AAGGACCGCTACGATTCTTCGGATGACTACTATAAACCCAACGAACAGATTGAGCCGGACCCTGTGCGCGGTTTGGCAATGCGCCAGACCAACATCATCCCGGACATTGTCGCCTGCGAGCTGCCACTGGATAACCGGCGCTCGCCCGGCTACAGGCGGATAGAACCGCATATGACCGGAAACAATTTCTACCTGTGGATTGGGCAGCACCAGACCGGGCGGTATTCCAAGGCCCATGCCCATGCCTCGGCGGCCGTGCTGATCTGCCTTACGGGCAAGGGATACACTTATACCTGGCCCAGCACCTTTGGGCCAACTCCCTGGAAAGATGGGCACGGTGATCAGGTAAGGCGGCAGGACTACGAGCCGATAGGCATGGTCAGTGCCGCGCCCATGGGCGGCAATTGGTTTCACGCGCACTTTGGCACCAGCAAAGAGCCCCTCCGATTGACGGCATGGTTTGGTCCCAACGCCCCCGGCCGCGAGCGAGGAAGACCTGGGGAGAAGGCGATCGACTATGGCGCTATCGACATGAAGGATGGTGGAACCGCCCTTCCCTACCGGGAAGAGGATCCGTACCTTCGCCAAGAGTTCGAGGCAACCCTGAAGAGCGAGGGTCTCGTTTCCAGAATGGAAAACTCTCTTTACGAGTAAGGCCCTCTCTTCCGCGGCGAATATTTCACACTAGGAGTGCATGGAGGCGCCACCACATCAACGGGGTTTCTCTGACGCTGGCCGCCACATCGTCGAAGAAGACGAGATCAAGCTAACCAGCGTCGGGGTCGACATCGGTTCGTCGACCTCACATCTCGTCTTTTCCCGTCTCGAGCTGAAGCAGGAGAATATACGTTACGTCGTCAAACGGCGTACCATCCTGAACGAGTCTGAAATTCTGCTTACGCCTTACGTGAACGAGTCCACTATTGACGTGGAAGCTCTGGGATGCTTCATCACCCGACAATACGAGAGGGCGGGGCTCAACAGGGAAGATGTGGATACCGGCGCGCTCATTCTGACAGGTGTAGCGGTACGCCGCCGGAATGCCCGGGCCATCGCTGAGCTGTTTGCCCAGGAGGCCGGTCGATTTGTAGCGGTCAGTGCCGGAGACAGCCTGGAAACCACGATGGCTGCCCACGGCTCCGGGGCAGTGGCTCGTTCTGCCAGTTCCGAGGGAGTCGTTTTAAACATCGATGTCGGTGGCGGCACGAGCAAAATCGCCATCTGCGCCAATGGGAAAGTCCGCGATGTAACCGCCATTGATGTGGGCGCCCGGCTGGTGGCATTTGATAACGGCGGCGCAGTTAACCGCATAGAGGAGGCGGGACGCCAATACGCTGCGGTCACCGGGGTTGAACTCGAGCTCGGGAAGAAGGTCGATCAGAACGGGCTTCGATCGATTGCGTCTGAGATGGCCGACCGCTTATTCGAGGTGATAAGCCTGGGGACACTCTCTCCAGAAACACAGGCACTGTTGCGGCTGCCGCCCTTGTCGTATCGCGGCAAGGTCGATGCCATCACATTCTCAGGCGGCGTATCTGAATTCATCTACGGCCAGGTGGCAGGGGGCTTTGGGGACCTGGGGGCGCTGCTGGCAGATGAAATCAAAAAGAGGGTTCAACAGTTAGGCATCCCGGTGATGAAACCCGCTGCAAGGATACGGGCAACGGTTATCGGCGCCTCGCAATACACGATTCAGGTAAGCGGCAGCACTATTTTCATCGAGCCCCTGGACACGGTCCCGGTCCGAAACGTCCCCGTTGTGGCACCGGAGCTTCCCCTGCAGAGAGAAGAGATCGATCAGGCCGCTGTGAGAGACTCGATCCAGACCGCTCTGAGACGGCTGGACCTGAATGACGGCAAGCGGCCAGTCGCTATCAGCTTTCACTGGGAAGGTTCGGCGACGTTTGCGCGATTGCAGGCCTTTTGTTCAGGCGTGAAGGAATCTCTCCTGGCTATCATGGCCAAAGGTCATCCACTCGTGCTGGTAAGCGACGGCGACATTGGCGGTATCATTGGTCTTCACTTCAAGGAAGAAATGGAGCTTACCAGCCCCGTCATCTCCATCGACGGTATTGTGCTGCAAGACTTTGACTACATCGACATCGGCGCCTTGATTCCATCGTCGGGTGCTGTACCAGTGGTCATCAAATCGCTCATCTTCCCAGCTTCGGTTCAACAGGCCAACGGTTAACCCCGATCCGACAAAAATAATCAAGCCTTATGCCATCCCGTGCTGATGTTGCAAGAGTTGCCGATATATTGATCGTAGGTTAGTAAATGTACTCCGAGTGAGTTGCTAATTCATGGTGCAAACCCCGTACCACATACATACCTCCGAGGCATTGGGGCGATACCCTTGGAAGGAATTCAGAACATTCATCCCCGCATTTAAGCATGTGGGTTCTGTGGTACGGGGCAAACGGCTCTTCGCCGCGATCCGATGCCCATCAGGGGAAATTTCTTGGGCTGATTAATGGCGGATCGGGGTAAATCCTCAGCCGATCAATCCGAGCCTCTATCTTCTCCTGTGTTAAAATCCCCCTCTTTATTTCCCGACACTGGCTTCCAGAGATTGGGGCATTATCGGGTCATGATTCTCCACCCAACGAATCACGGTGATCGCCAAGGCCACTGTTGTAACGGCAATTTGCCCGTTTAGCAAAAAGTGGTCGCTGCCAAGTTCGATTAGCGTCACGCCGCCCGGGAAAATCAGATCGGACAACAGCACGAGCCCGTCATTGGGTCCGTGGTTTCGCAGCCGCAAGAAACCTACACGGGCCATAGCAGAGATGCTACCGGTGAGAGGGATGCCAATATAGTTAACCACGAGCAGATGTTTGGGGATGCGAAAGGAATTGAATCGTTGACGACTGCGTTGGGTAGTTAAACTTTCCATGCCGGCAATGTCCACCCGGCCGATCTCGTCTTCTATCTCTGGCAAAAGGCGTTCATCCGCCAGTGGGCTACCCTGAAGTGCGCCCACGATGTTGATCCATGCTGCCACATGGTGGGTCTCAGTGGGCCTCAGTCTCGTCAGCGCTAGAGCTACTTCCGGACTGGACTTGCTTGCACTAACCAAGATCAATCGGCGGCCGGTGCGCGCACGCTCCCGAATGTCGGCGACCACGAGATTCGCATTCGCCTCAATGGCAGCGTCCTCATCGGTTTCCACAAAACCGTGGCTAAGTCCCACCCGGCGTAGTGCCGTCCGCGGGGCAGCGAAATCGGCCCCAGTGACGGGATACCGCTTGTAGAGGTAACTGGGTACGAACACCACCTCATAATCGGCGGCTGAATCGGGTAATATCACGCGGTCTTCGGCAAAGGCTTTTCGGGTGTGGGCGTGTGCTTTATCGAAAACGGTCCGAAAGCGACGATTGACCGGCGTACTAGCGATCCGGTCGGTCAGGTGTAAGGCGGCGAAGTCAACGGAAAAGTCATCGCTTAATCGTTTGAGTTCGCTGCGAGTGGGCAGGCCGTCATGCGCGCCTTGGTAAAGACGATCGATACGCTCATCAAGTGCGGGATCGCTTCGTTTGCCTGCGAGGTAGCTTGACAGGTAGTAACGCGCCACTTCCGAATCTACCCGGCTTTCAATTGTTTGCCCTCCCACCCTACCGCGTACCGGCAACCCAGCGCAGGATGTCAGGAACAGTAAGGCAGACAGGTAAATGAAAAACTTGGGTGAATCAAAGGTCATGTTGTTGGGCTCTTTGAAGGCGGTACGCTGTTAGTGTCTGCGGGATCACTCTCGGCAAGAAACTCATCCCCGTCCAAGTGGGCGTCCCAATCACGGTCCAGGGCGCGCAAAACACTGCAAAAACCTGTGGAAAGTAGTGCATTCCTATTATGCGCGTGCTCTGTAACCATCAAACCCTCCCGTGGAAACGTTACAATGTGTCAGTAGACGACAATTAGCCGAGGCGAGCCGCCGACTCCGTAACGATGACTGATTTCCTGAGGGAAATTATGAAGAAATTTCTTTTTTACAGATTAAACAGTTTACCTGAAGACTGTCAATGCAGAAGTTTCGCTTACTCCAAACGAGGAAATCAACACAATAAAATACGTGGAATTGTGCTCGTAGGACTTATTTTATCGCCTGCTTGCCAACCCGAGACCCCGACCTGGGCCAGCTTTAACGGAATAGTCTAGTATGTACAATGCGTGCTGTTTCGGCTAGAAGACAATCTGAAGTATCAAGGAAAGAAAAGGAGACGGCATGATTCACACGCGTATCTGCGATCTTCTCGGCATTCCCCATCCAATCGTGTTGGGCGGCATGGGCACCGCGACCACTGCGCCGCTAGTCGCCGCCGTTTCCAACGCGGGCGGCCTCGGCACGCTCGGAACATCGGCATTCAACGCCGCGACTTTGGACGCCGAGATAGGCGCCATTCGCGAGCGAACCGACAAACCATTCGGCGTCAATCATCTGTTGTTTCAAATCAATGAAGATATGTTCGCGGTCACGATGCGCGCTGAGCCGGAGGTCGCCGCCTTCGCATGGGCGCAAAAGGACCAGGCCCTGCACGATTATTTTCAGCGTGCCCACGATGTCGGATGTAAGGTCATGTACATGGCCGGGGAAGTTCCCGAGGCTGTCCGCGCCGCGGAGGCCGGGGCCGACGTCATCGTGGCGCAGGGCACGGAAGCAGGTGGCCATGTGGGTTGGATGGCGTCGTTGCCGCTGTTGCCGATGATGGTCAAGGCCGTAGCATCGTTACCCGTTCTCTCCGCTGGCGGTATCGCGGATGGCCGTGGGCTTGCAGCGGCCCTGGCTCTGGGAGCCGAAGGCGTGCTGCTCGGCACACGTTTCATGGCCACGCCGGAGGGACCGATTCATCCGAACTTCAAACAGGCAATCATTAAAAGCGACGGCCATGATACTGTCCTGACGGAGATTCCCGATCTCGCCAACCAACGCGTCTGGCCAGGCGCGATGTCGCGCGCTCAGCGCAACCGATTTATCGAGCGCTGGTCAGGACGTGAATGGGCCCTGCGCCAAAGTGCGAGCGAGGTCGGCAAGCAAGTAGCAGCCGCGCGCGCCGCCGGTGATGTCGAGAATGCCTCGCTTTCGTTCGGTCAAGATGCCGGCTTGATCGATTCCATCAAAAGCGTCAGTCAAGTCGTAGAAGACATCGTTACGGAGGCGGAAGAAATCATCAATGGCCGCCTTCCGGGTTTCTTGCGGCAAAGTCAATAATAGACCCCGCTGTAACGACCATCAGCCTTTGATGGAAAATTGTACGAGGAAAGAATCTCCGAAGATGTTATCCGGAGCACCCGTCAGCTATCAACCGCCTAAGCAACTTATTCTCCTCAGGGGTAACCCCGGTTTGATGGCGATAATCTTGTTCTGTTCAACATTCCCTATGTCTTTGGAGGGATATTCCTACACAAAGAATAATGGCTATCTGGGGTATTTAATCCACAAGACAATTCAATAATACTTTAACTGCGCCCTAATCGATTACGTGCTATCCAGCGAAGAATAAAAAAGTTAAAATTCAACTAGCATATGGGACAGGAAAAGGGTTTAACGAAAGAAGTCCTCCACTGCGATAGCAAAGTTAAGACCCTGGCTATCCCTCAGTATGAACGTTGTAATGCCGATTAAATTTCCAGACTTATCAAACAGGCCTCCCCCCGAGGAGCCGGATGACATCTGTGCAGTTGTCTGCACGAGATGCTGGCCTTCTACAGTTCGCAGGCCCGAAATAATGCCGTATCCTAACGTTCTCTCAAAACCGCCCGGGGATCCTATTGTATAGACCTCTTCACCAACTTTCAGGTCTTTGAACCTCCGCATGCCAGCGACGGGGGTGAGATACCTGCCCTTGGTCGACAAAATGCACCTATCGGTGCGTTCATCGCCAGCCTGGACCCTTACTTGACGTATCACCTGTCCCTTCTTAATGGTTATTATGGGGTGGCCTTTGACTACATGACAGTTTGTAAGAAGTTCGGACTGAGTGATCGCCACCGCTGTTCCCAGTGAAACATTTCCGGAGACTCTTAGTTCGCGGAAGGAGCTGACCGCGGAAACAACCCAGACCGAGCCGCTGGCAAACTGAAAAAATTCTGCACCGCCCTTCGCCGCGGAAACAGCCGCTGGGTATAGTGCAGGATTGATTGGTCTCCAGTCTGGCAGTCTCGAGTCAGATGGGACGGATCTTACTTCGCCAGTCGGGGAACTGGTCATACCGGACCGCCCCTTCTCCTTGTCAGGTCGAGTATTAACGAGCGCGGTCTGTGTTTGATAGGGTGGTTGTTGCGTACAACCGCCTACTACCACCGTCAAAATAACAGCAGACAGGGATCCCTTTGAGACAATCACGAACAATCCCCTGAGAACCGACAATAACAGGACAATAAATTGCCGGCCAATGAGCCTAACCCTATACTAACATGAAAACGCGTACCCGGTATTTTCTTAACAATCAGTGAGGTCGACTGAGATATGCAGGGAAGGGAGATTCTATTCAAGCGAATCCGGATGAATGTCTGTCCAGGGGTGCATCATCACACACCAAGGATACGAAGCTGCACGCCGGCTCTCTCCTCCTGTAACTTTGCCACGGAATCCGAGTCCTGGGGGCCCAATCCTCGGAACAATGCCTCTACGTGCTTCTGGTCAATGATGTTTGAGACCTCCATAGGAATACCCAGCTCTCTACCCAGGTCGGTGGCCAGCCGGACATCTTTAGCCGCCAGGTTTGTGGCAAAGCCGGGCTCAAAGTTCCCCTTGAACAGGTATCGGGGAAACTTTTCAGTGATCCTGCGACAACTGCCCGAACTGTTGGCTATCACATCAGCAAGGATCGCAAGGTCAACCCCGGCCTTCACTCCCAGGGTGAGGGCTTCGGCCAGGAGCACCCCCGTGCCCATGCTGATCAGGTTATTACAGATTTTACATACCAATCCGCTCCCAATGGAACCGCAGTACACCACGTGACTTCCTATAGCATCCAGCACCGGTTTTATCCGGCTGAAGACCGCCTCATCACCGCCTACCATCACGGCAAGTGTACGCGCCGCGGCCCCGTACACCCCGCCGCTTACAGGGGCATCCATAACGATTACGCCTTTCTCCTGACACACCTGGTGGATACGGCGGATTACCGTAGGCGAGTTGGTGGACAGATCCACGTATAGGGAGCCCGGCGTCGCTGCCTCCAGGATACCGTTCTTGCCCAGGACAACTGCCTCCACGTCTCGGGGAACGGGCAGACTGGTAAAAACTACCTCATTGCCCGGAACGGCCTCCCTGGGAGTGTCAACCCAGGCGGCGCCCATCTCAAGCAGGTTGGCAGCCGCCTCCCTTTTCAGGTCGTGGACCGTGAGCCTGTGGCCCGCCTTTACGAGGTTGCTTGCCATAGGGTTGCCCATGTTACCAGTGCCGATAAATCCTATATTCATGTGAAAATCATCCTTCCTACCCGGTCAACTTTTGAGCGTCTAGTCTCTAGCGAAGCAATCAGATGATCAACGGTTCAGGTAACAAAAGAATCAACAAGGAGAAAGAAATACGGTGAGGCCTTTTATACCTTGGGCAGCCCTACTTCCGAATACGCTTCACCGTCTTTCCCAGGGCCACCAGGAACATTACGCTCTTTCCAGCGGCGTGGGGTGAGAAGAATTCCGTCACGTCGTCATCGAAGAAAGTGAGTCCAGAGGCCCCTAGTCCCTGGGCATAAGCGGAAAGATAGAGCTTCCCCCCGGTAATACTGGCTTCCAGCTGGGCCGCCCGATAACCGCGGTTGCCAAAGCGGTCGAGAACCGCCGTGAGGTCCGTTAGAAAGAAAATGTCCACGCTGGCGTCAGCCGGGATATGCTGGCCCAGACCCAGGTATCCCGCCTCGCGTCGTAAATTGCCCTCTTTCAGCTGCTCGAGGGAAAGAGTGTCCCGGCGGAACACGTAGGCCCCGGTGGGCAGGTCATCCACTGCGTTAACAATGAGGTAGAGTTCATTTAGCGTCTCCCCCCGATTCAGAAAATCCGCTGGAATGCCCCGTGTCGACTGACAAAGCATGGTTGATAGCTGAGCAAAGGAAATGGATTCCTGGGAGAACTGCCGAGTGGAACCGCGGCGCAGGATGACCTCTTCGACCGAATCTCCAGAAAATTCCTGATCACCCAGTGGTCGAAGCGGAAAGATCTGTCCGATTGTCTGCTTCTTATCCTCGGCCTGTGTGCCTACCGGAGAATGGCGATACCAGGTTACGACCTCATCTTCGCTTTCCAGAAAAGAAGCGACGTGCATGACTCGGATGGCTGGATAGTCAACTTCCCTTTCAGAGAGAGGCACGGTCTCCAGGTCTAGCGGCTCCACCTCGAGGGAAGGTCCTTGTGTCACAGCCGAGACATTTCCCAGGGAGACAAGGCTAAGCACAGCCCCACGCTCGGTGTCGAGCCCTAGCAAACGGTGTACCGTCTCATCTACAAAACCGACAACTACCTGGGCCGGAATCCCGCGGGCCGCCGCGGCCGCTAAGAGGTTGGCCAAGATCGTACCGTTGTCCCAGTAGCAGTGTCGATAGGTCCTGGCCTGGTATTTCCAGGCGTTGCGCCAATAGGTCGATGTACAGACGACGATCACGGGTGCCCTGGCCACGGCAGGATGTCGGCCGGTGGCGCCTACGACCACCGCGCGATAATCTCCGTCTCGGAGTCTCCTCAGGGAAAAGTCATGAGGTCCAAAGTGATACACACCTGGATTCAATTCGGGCAGCTCACCACAAACAAGGTAGAGATCAATATGGTAGAGCGCTCCGGTACAGGCCGCGGCACGAAAGACCATCTCCCCTCCCGGATAGCTCCTCCGTTTGGTAATGCCAGCGGAAAGACGCAAGAGTTCTGCCAGTGTCTCCGTGCCCGGAACGGAGCTGCTCTCTGACTGGGAGCCCGTGTCGGCAATTGCCGAGAGCGCTGCCACACCAGGAGAAGAAAGGTGGTGTGTCAACGGAATCGGTTCAAGCTTGGAATAGATCTTGAAGGGAAGCGGCTTGATCTCCCAGTCCAGATAGTGCGGGTTCGTGTGAATGCTCTGGTTTGAATGCTTGGTCCCGTTATGGTAAACCCACGCCGCTTCTAGGTCGCGGTTTTTCACAGACGCCCTTCCCTCAAAAGGTTGTTTCTCCCTATAGAGGATACTCGCTACAGACGGTAAGGGGTTTTAGAGGAAACCCGTTATTTTTCAAAGGCCGCCTTGAGCATGGCGGAAAGTTCACCCTGCTCGTGCAGTTCGTTAACGATGTCACAGCCACCGACGAACTTTCCCTTGATATAAATCTGGGGAATGGTAGGCCAGTTGGAAAATTGCTTGATCCCCTCTCGAACAGCCGGGTCAGCAAGGACGTCCACGGTCTCGAACGGATAACCATAGGACTTTAAGATCTCTATCGTGTGTGCCGAAAAGCCACATTGAGGGGAACTAGGCGTCCCCTTCATGTAAAGAACCACATTATTATTCTTGATCTTTTCATCTATACTGGTCTGCACGTTGTCTGCCATCTTCCTACCTCCTTCTCGCGGTTAAATTCCCTTTTAGGACAAACAAGTTCTTCCTCCAAAATCCGAACCCCGATCGTAAAAACCGAAGTAAGACATAATATAGATCTAAAAGATCCATCTTACAAGCCCCATAGAAGGGTCATAGGTTATTCCACACATTGTATTAAGGAAACTGGCAAAATATCCATTTTTACGCTAATGGTTTGAATGTGCGTATCTGCTCATTGCTGCCTAGCGCCACGGAGATCGCTTTTGCCCTGGGACTGGGTGATTCGGTTGTGGGTGTTACCCACGAATGCGACTATCCCACTGAAGCAAAGCAAAGAGAGGTTGTGGTAAAGAGCGCTATTGATCCTCACCATATTGATAGCGGCACGATCGACAAAATCGTCACCGGACACCTCAAGGCCAAAAAGAGCCTTTACACCATTGATCTTGCTCGTTTCAAAGAAACCAACCCTGATCTCATCCTGACCCAGGGACTCTGCGACGTCTGCGCCCTTGATTATCAGGAAGTCTCTGAAGCAGCCAAAACCCTTGCCCGGAGACCGAACATAATTTCCCTTACTCCCGGAACTCTCACCGACGTGCTCAAGGACATTGCGCGCGTAGGACAGGCCACGGGAACGCCGAGAGAAGCGGCAGCTCTTGTCGATCAGCTATCTGCGCGAATTCAACATGTTAGAGAACAGGCCTCCCGGTCCGCTCTTCGGCCAAGGGTCGCATGTGTGGAATGGCTGGACCCGATCTATTGCGCCGGTCACTGGGTACCTGAAATGGTAGGGCTTGTCGGGGGAATAGATGGGCTGGGCAAGATGGGCCAGCCTTCTCAAAAGATCGATTGGAGCCAAATGATAGAGTACGGACCGGAGATTATGGTCCTCATGCCCTGCGGTTTTAATGTGGAGCGAACCCTCAGAGAGATCGACTTGCTGTACAGACTCCCGGACTGGAAAGATTTGCCGGCAGTCAAAGAGGGGAAGCTATTTGCCGTCAACGGCCACGCCTATTTCAGCCGTTCAGGACCCCGTCTGATCGAGGGCTTAGAGATCCTCGCTCAAATCGTCCACCCAGAGTCCTTTCCCTGGAAAGCCGCACCGGACGCTGCCAGGAAGCTGAACTAGACATTATGCTGGCACGTCTGTTCCTGCTGTTCACCATCGTTCCCCTGGCCGAGCTCTACCTCTTGATAAAGATAGGCTCGTACATGGGGGCGTTTAACACGATTCTCCTTATCTTGATTACGGGCATCCTGGGCGCCCTTCTAGCCCGCCTGGAAGGGCTGAGAACGCTGCGTCAAATCACGCTAAGCCTTAATCAGGGGATCATCCCTGCAGAAGAGTTAGTGGACAGCGTCCTCATTTTTGTCGCGGGTATTGTTCTCGTAACCCCGGGCGTCCTCACTGATGTCATGGGACTCCTTTTGCTCCTCCCCTATACACGGACCATCTTCAAACGCTGGCTGAGAAAGAGGTTTGATCGGATGGTCAGCTCCGGCAATATGCAAATTCATTTCCGAAGTGGGAATCGGGACAATTTCTGATCGGAAGGAACCGTCCGCGCAGCTCTCCCAGTCGCGGGAGATACTGGAGCTGGCGATTCCTGCAATGCTGGCCATTGCCAGCGAACCCATCCTGAACCTGGCAGACACCGCTATGCTTGGACGTCTCGGGGTGGAACCACTCGCAGCACGCGCTATTGCCTCCGCCCTGATAGGTGGGATCTACTGGATCTTCACCTTCCTGATCTTCGGCACTACAACCCTGGTAGGACGCCACCGCGGGGCAAACGACCCAAAGGCCTGTGGTGAAATTTATCTGCACGCAATTCTCATTGCCGTCCTCGGTGGAATCACGGTTTCATTTTTATTTATTCTCTTTGCCCCTCATCTATACGCCGCAATGGGTGCTCAGGACGAAGTTCTGATCTTGGGCACCTCCTATTTTCGAATCCGCATCGCCGGTACGCCCTTTACCTTCCTCTGGTTTGCTAGCGTGGGATTTTTACGAGGCATTCAAAACACTCGAACACCCATGCTGATTGCTTTATTCGTCAACGGGCTCAACATCGCCCTGGATTACGCCCTCATCTACGGAGAGTTTGGGTTTCCTAGCATGGGGCTTCTTGGAGCAGCCATAGCCTCCGTTGCCTGTCAAGTATTAGGAGCTGGACTCTGCCTCTGGATACTCTTCTCTTCCCCTTACGCCTCCGAATACGGGCTAACCCAATGGAGATATCATGCAAACAGATTTCGCTCTTTGGCTACCATTGGACGCGATCTTGCTGTGAGGACCGGGGCGCTGCGCTTCTCACTGATCTTCGCCACGGCAACGGCTTCGAGAATGGGAGCCGTCTTTTTATCGAGTCACGAAATTGCATTCCAACTCTGGATTTTATGTTCCGATTCGGTCGATGGTATAGCGGTTGCTGGACAGGCCTTGGTAGCTAAATACCTGGGCGCCGATCGGACGGAAAAAGCCATCCGATTGGGTAAGACCCTTATTCTCTGGGGATGTAGTGCCGGGGTTGCCTTTGGACTTGGCTATTTTTTCTTTAAGGGACCCCTGATCCATCTATTCACAAAAAGCCCTGACATGATCCAGTCCCTGAACAACGAGATTTTTCCCTTGCTTATCCTGTTTCAGCCATTGAACGGAATCGTTTTTGTCCTTGACGGGGTTCTCATCGGAGCCCATGACACCCGTTTTTTGATGTGGGCGATGCTAATAGGAGCTTTCATAATCTATATACCCATCTCATGGCTGTCACTGCAGTTTGGCTTCGGACTTTTTGGAATATGGGTTGGCCTCAGCTTGTTTATGGTATACCGCATGACCACCAATCTTGTTCGTCTCCTCGGCCGGCGCTGGATTCACGCATTCACGGCTAGGTCATAGAAGAAAAAGTGTTGGTGTCCTGGTGCTGCAATACCGCTGAGGAAATCCGACTACTGCTTCCTTATCTCCAGGAGCAGATCGTCGGCTTTCAGATTACTGCCCGACGCTATGGACCCATTGGCAGAAACGACGCGCAAAATAACCTGACGCCTATCGGGGTGAATGAAATTGGCAGGCGCAAACTCGTGGAGGACAGTAGCCCTACCGTCCAAAACCCGTGAATGAGCAAATACGCTCACCCAGCTCTTCTCCTGCCAATCCATGAGCTGAAACTGGAGAGAATCCGACTCCGTCTTATCGCTCTTGAGCTCTCCCTTAAACCGCAGGGCAAGGGAAATAATCCTATCGGGCTGAGTTTTCAAATTCCACCAAAATTTGTAGCCGGCCTGCTGATCCCGCTGCGGATCTTCAGCCGGAACATTGCTCAAACGAAGATGCACCTCCCCGTGGGAATTCACCCCCTCCGCAAGCGAGCTCCCATTGTCATTTGGCGTGGATGAATCCTCCGACACGAGGTGTTGCTCTGCCTCGGAAGTCACAGTGGTGCTGACCGCCTCTCTGTCAGCTCCCGTGTTGGCATAGGGATGCCAGCTGGGGTCCCAGATATCCCAGCTCACCCTGCTTGTCAGGTATCTGCGAAAGGAAGATTGCGGGTCCGTCAACACGAGTTGATGAGTCCGGTTGCCAGCTTTGGGGGTTGAGCGCGTAATAACGACTCGCCTGCCATCTGGAGAAAACACCGGCGTCCGCTCTACCGCCTCAGGATTGACAGGCCAACTCATGTCGAGTTCCGCCTTACCTCCATAGTAAAGTCCTGCGCTGAAAGAAAAAAGACGCGTACGGCCCCCTCGGAGGCGTCTCGAAGTCCAGATCACGGTGCCATCAGGAGAATAACCCGGATTATGGTCACCCAACGAAGCTCCCTTATTTTTGCTAAAGAGTTTTCCACCAGAGGAGACCACCGTACGCTGGATGCCATCCACCCGGATCTTTTCAATTCGAGAAAGACGAATTCCATCTTTTTCAAGCTGGTTAACAAACACCAGCCAGTTTCCATCCGGTGCCCAGACCGGATCTGTATGGGAAAGGTCATCCGAGAGGAGCCGAGTCACCTGTCTGGGATGAGAGCCGTCGGATTCCATGATCCACACGGTGCTTTTATTCTCGGGATGATTCCGCCTGGAATAAAACAAAACCTTTCTGCCGTCATAGGACCATTCGGGGTGACCGTCCTCAACGCTGTTACGCGTCAGGCGGGTTTCTGTTTTCGTCCGTAAATCATAGATAAAGATTTCATTTTGCTTTCTGTCTAAACTAAAGTCAGAATCTACTTCACCCATGTTTCGAACGAAGGCGATCCTCGTCCCATCGGGAGAGAACTTGGGATGTTCCTCATGATAAATATTATTGGTGATGCGACGAACCAGCCTGCCATCTAGCCTCATGAGCCAGATCTCCCCACCAACCGGGTTGGCAGGGTTCTTGTTCAGGACAACGACCAGTTCCGCCTGAAAGTCACGACTGCGAGGCTCAGCAAAGCTGCAAGGCGAATAGATCAGCCCGAGGAGAACCGGAATAAATAGGGCCACACGCCTGTGCATTGTTGTCTTATTAAAACAATCAACCTTTGCCTATGACTACTATCAGTAAGATTCGCTCTTGTAAAGCACAATCTCTCTGGAGTAAATAGGCCCATTGGGGAAAGGAGGGTTCAAAACATGGCACAAGTGGTAATCGTGACTGGAGGGGCAGGGGGCATTGGATCGGCGATCTGCAGGGCAATGGCCCAGGACAAACACCGCGTGGTGATTGCCGATTTCAACGAGGAGGGTGCTGCCCAACTCGCCAACGATATCTCTAAGGAGGGAGGAGACGCCTTAGCCCTCCAGGTGGACGTAGGGGACAAGGCAAGCGTAATAGGTATGACTGGAAAGGTTCTGGAGCGTTATGGGCAGATCGATTTTCTGATCAACGGCGCCGGTGTGAGAACCATCGTCCCGGTCCAGGATATGCCTGAGGAACAATGGGACCGAGTTATCAGAATCAACCTCAAAGGGGTCTTTCTATGCTCCCAGGCCGTGGCGGCTCACATGGTGGAAAGAAAAGAGGGTCGGATCATCAATATCGCCTCGGGGAGGGGTGTAGCCGGGCAGCCAAAGTGTTCACACTATGCCGCCTCCAAGGCCGGGGTGATTGCATTTACCAAATCGTTGGCAACAGAGCTGGCCCCAAACAACGTTCTCGTTAACGCCATTGCGCCCGGCCGTACGGACACCGCCATGGCAAGAGCGGGGGCTACTGAAGAGCAGTGGAAGCAAGCCCAAACAATTCCCCCTCTCCTGGGGGGACTGACGGGAAAAGAGGAGATCACAGGGCTGATCCGTTATCTACTTTCCGACTCAACCCGTTATGTTACTGGACAGCTCTTCCTGCTTCGTACCCCTTAAGCAAATCCCTGCATTGATGGGAGGTACCATTTTTATAATACTAACGAAATTGATAGCGGGCTTGCATCATGGCCTGGTAATCGCAGTGATACGCAGACATTGCTTCGCCTTTGGATCGGGTACTCGGTATTAACTTGACTACAACCCTTGCAACCTTAGGCTACCTACCCGATTGGGGTTGGAAAGACTGTTCTGGACCTGGTAGGTCTTAACCTCGGGACAGCCAATGGAATCACAACTTGTATACCAAACATCTGAGAGTGACTGGTTTCCTAGCCGATTCCAGGCTCATCGATTTCGTCTCCTCGCCAATGGGATCGACATCTATGACCTAGAGACCACGTTATCGCGCGTGAAGGAGTGGAAAGATTGGTGCCGGGCATGGAGTGAAACAGCAGCCAATCACGAAAAACGAGCAGAGGAGGCCCTCCGACAAGGCTGCTCACTGACTTCGGCGCAGTACTTTCTTCGAGCTGCAAGCTGTTACCACTTCGGGCAAAATCTTTTTTATGAGGATCTAGAGCAAAAGGCTGAGGCCCATCATCGAAAGATAGAGGCCTTCAGAAAAGGTTCCCCATCACTCTCCCCGTCTCCTGTCAGGGTGGAGATCCCTTTTGATGGAATAACCATGGCCGCCTATCTCCGGATACCACAATCCACAAGAAAGGT
>JAZFYO010000006.1:0-21366 GCA_036443615.1 Binatia bacterium
CATGCAGACCTTTGAGGCTTGAAATGATTGGGTTTTGTTGGAGGGTTTAGGCTGTAGTCACCGTAGAATTTCGACTCACATGTAAGAGGTCGCAGGTTCGAGTCCGCAAGGTTGCTGCCCGGATCGGCAATTTAGCCGAAAGTATATTTCCCGGTAGTTAACGTACCCCCCAACATGCAGCGAAATTTTGGGGGTAGGGGGGGTCTACTTCTCGCTCGCGTGTGGGAAGCCAACCCCCCCCCCCCCCTCACCTCATGGCTCAGCAACAAACACACTTCCCGCACAGCCAGGAATTTGCCTCGGCTTATCAAACGGTTAGAACGGCACATTAGACTATCTATCAAGTGGATCATTAGCTTTGCGGCCTCTCTTTGGTAGTCGGTCGTCCGTTGTCGGGCTGTGCACGAACTGTGAACGAACTGACGCAGAAAGGTGCCTAAACCTGTCGGTATACAAAGAGAGGAATCGGTGAAATGATTGGGGTCTTTAGGAAGGTGTAGGCCGTAGTCACTGTTTGGATTTGAGTGCGATTCTAGCGCTCTCCCAACTGAGCTACGGCCCCACCGAGACAGAGGGGAGTGAGAACTTGTAGAAGAATGATACTATTTCCCAGTCTCTCTTGACAACAGGGGGTCAGTTTCGTAAGGGCTCCCCATCGGCCACCAATCATGAAAATCGCCTATTTCGATCTGATATCAGGCATAAGCGGAGACATGACCGTCGGAGCCTTGCTTCATCTCGGCCTTCCACGGGAAAAACTCGAGCGCGAGCTGAAAAAGCTGCGAGGCTTGAGATACCGCCTAGAGGTCGGCAAGAAGTTTGTCAACGGGATTCGGGCGACGCGCTTTCGTGTCAGGACAAAGGAAGGGGGAGCCGGGCGGAGCTGGAAGAAAATCCGGGAGTTGATCCAGAAGAGCTCCCTTGGATCTGACGTTAAGGAGAGGGGCATCGCTATCTTTTCCAGGCTGGCAGAGGCGGAGGGAAGGATCCATGGAGTCTCTCCCGAAAGGGTCCACTTTCATGAGGTTGGTGCCGTCGATTCCATCGTGGATATCATGGCTGCCGCAATAGGCACCCATTACTTTAATATCGACTCCTTTGTTTTCTCTCGCGTACCGCTTGGCAGGGGTGTAGTTCCGTCGAGACACGGTGCCCTACCCGTTCCCGCACCCGCAACACTGGAACTCCTGAAAGGATTTTCCGTCCAGTGGACCAATCTCGATGCTGAAACCATAACCCCAACGGGGGCCGCCATCCTGTCTGCGCTCGCGTCTCGTGTCGGAGATATGCCGCGCATGACCATTGAAAAAATTGGCTATGGCGCCGGGGAGAGAGAATTCCCGGATCGTCCTAACCTTCTACGAGTTCTCTTGGGAGAGAAGAGTCCGGCTTGGGGGCACGACGAGATGGTGGTCCTGGAGACCAACATCGACGACATGAATCCTGAGATCTACGACTATGTTCTGGACCGCCTGTTTGCAGCCGGAGCGCGCGATGTCTCCCTCTCACCGATCCAGATGAAGAAAAACCGACCTGGAACCATGCTCAGAATCATTAGCGAGCCATCCACCAGAGACAAGCTTGCCGAGATCGTCTTCAAGGAGACGTCGACCATAGGCATCCGCTATTATCCTGTAAATCGCATGATCCTCAAGCGCGTGCCGCTCCGGCTCAAGACCCGATTCGGAACAGTCGGGGTCAAGATGATTGAAGAGCCAGACGGCGAGAAGAGGGCCATTCCCGAATATGATGAGATGAAAAAGCTAGCCGAGGTGAAGAGGGTCCCTATAAAACGGCTCTATGATGAGGTCCTGAGAAGTTTCAAAGAAAAGGGACGCAAAAGCAGAAAGCGGTAAGTTGCGGTATTATGGCTGAGCCTGCTTCTTCAGCAGTGCGGTCTCCAAAAGCCCGAGGTTCATTCTATCTTGGAAAAGCGCTGTGAGAAGAGACGGTTTGGTTTCCGGGCGCGACCCGTTGAGTTGTTCAGGCCTGAAATATGGGATCTCGCCCAGGCAGGTGAGGGAAGTGAGCGATTTCAGGGTGCTGGCGTTGGTCTCCGCGGCTGGCGATGGCAGACTCTCCAAGTGATTCAGAATATATCCCAACACAGGCAAGCCTAGACAAGATGCATGCTCTAGCGTGAGCAGGGCATGATTGAGTGCCCCAAGGCGGTTGGCGACTACCACAACTAGGGGAAGCTTCAGCATGCGCACCAGGTCCGCAATGGTGTATCGAGACTGGAGAGGGACCAAGAGACCTCCCGCTCCCTCCACCAGGGTGATGCCGTGCGCTGAGCTGATCTCGTCGTAGAGTTCGCAAAGCAGCGAGAGATCAATCGTCACACCGGCCCTCTGTGCGGCCACGCTGGGGGCTAGGGGGGACGGAAAGCGGTATGGGCAAATCCTATGGAGAGGCACCTCGCAGCCCGAGGCCTCTTTTAGATAAAAGGCGTCTTGCGGTAAGAGTTGCCCCTCTTTTTCTGCGCATCCAGTCTCCACGGGCTTCATGACCCCGACCCTATGACCCAAACCCCGAAGCGCGAATGCCAACCCGCAGGCGGCAAGGGTCTTCCCCACTCCAGTATCGGTTCCGGTGATAAAAAGCCCTCTGCCCATCAGCCTTCCGAAACGTGCCGTATTGATTCAAGGGTCACATCGAGGAGCGTATTAAGCTCATCTGCGGTAATCGTGAGCGGCGGCATTAGCACGACCACGTCTCCCAGGGGACGCACGACTACGCCTCTACGCCTGGCCTCCAGGATCACTCGGTGAGCCATCCTCTTTTCAGGAGGATACCTCCTTAGGGAAACCTTTTCTTCGACCAACTCAATCCCTATCATGAAGCCCCATTGGCGCACGTCGCCCACATGGACCAAAGGTAGGAAATCCTGTTCCAGCCTGCTCTTGAGGGTGAGGATCTTGGGTTGCATCTTCTCCAAAACCTTCTCGTTTCGGAATATCTCCAGGCTGGCCAAGGCCACGGAACAGCCTAGGGGATTTCCGGTGTAGGTGTGCCCGTGAAAAAAAGTTTTAATATCCCTATACTCTCCAAGAAAGGCAGAGAATATCTCCTCCGTAGCGAGAGTGGCCGCTAGAGGAAGATAGCCACCGGTGATCCCCTTTCCCAGACAGAGGAGATCTGGGCTAACATCCTCGTGCTCGCAGGCGAACATCCGCCCGGTACGACCAAAGCCGGTAGCGACCTCGTCGACAATAAACAGAATCCTGTTCCTGCGGCATATTTCGCTCAGGGACTTTACATAGCCTGGGGGCTGTGCCCACATCCCGGCCGCGCCCTGCATTAGGGGCTCCATAACAAAGGCGGCAAGGGAGTCTTTCTCTCTGAAGAGCCGCTCCTCGGCTTCCTCAATAGCCGCCTTCAAGGCATCCTGCTCGTTCATCTTTTGGAAACAACGAAAGATATGGGGAGGACTAAGGCGGAGGGTAGGAAATAAAAGGGGCCGGTGAAAGCGGTGAAAAGTTTCAGAGTATCCCACGCTCATGGCTCCCACGGTGTCCCCATGGTACGCCTCGGCCAGGGAAGCGAACTGAGTTCGATTTTTTTCCCCTTTGAGTTGACAGTATTGAAGGGCCATCTTCAGGGCCACTTCCACCGCCGTGGCGCCGTCGTCTGAATAGAAAACACGCCGGAGCCCTCGCGGTGCGAGCTCAACTAGCTTTTGAGCAAGCCTGATGCCGGGACCGTGGCTGAGCCCAAGGAATGTGGAGTGGGCAATGCGATCAATCTGATCTCTCATGGCCTCATCGAGTTCCAGCCTGCGGTGGCCATGGAGATTACACCAGAGAGACGATATCCCGTCGATATATTTTCTGCCGTGGATGTCTACAAGATAGCTCCCCTCCCCCCGTTCAATGATCAACGGCTCCTCTGCCAGCCACTCCTGCATCTGGGTAAAGGGGTGCCATAGATGTGTATGGTCTAACCTTTTCAGCTCTTCATAGTCCCAGTCCATGATCTTCCTTTGCATCTTTAAAGGCCTTTAGTGCCCGCTCCAGTTGCTCACGAGTATGCGTGGCCATGGGGGCAATGCGGAGGCGTGATGTGCCCGGAGGGACAGTGGGAGGACGAATCCCCTGGGCGTAAACTCCCTTCCGCAGCAAATGCTCCGCCATACTCATGCACTTGGGGCCCTCCCCAACCATGAGCGGGATGATCTGACTGCCGCTCCGGCCCAGCGAGTAACCTATTCTTTCCAGTCCCTTCCTGAGAATCTGGCTGTTTTCCCTGAGTGCGTGTCGTCTCTCCGGTTCACTTTTTATTATGTCGATTGCAGATTTGGCCATGGCGATCACAACAGGTGGGAGCGAGGTAGTAAAGATGAAGCTGCGACAGCGGTTGATGAGAAAGTCTCTTAGATTCCGGCTACCGGCTACGTAGGCACCAAACCCTCCCAAGGCCTTTCCTAAAGTCCCCATCTGGACCAAGACGCCTTCTCCCACTCCCAACTCTTCCACGATCCCCCCCCCGTTTGGACCAAAGACCCCTGTGGCATGGGCTTCATCGACCATGACCATTGCGCCGTGGTGTGATGCCAACTCCACAATCTCCCGCACAGGGGCAATGTCCCCATCCATGCTGAAGACCGTCTCCGTAACGATCAAGCGTCTACTTTTCTGGGGGATCCTTTTAAGTTCGGACTCTAGCCGGTCCAGATCGCAATGCGGATAAATCACTATCCTAGCCCGCGAAAGGCGGCAACCATCGATGATGCTTGCGTGGTTCAGGTCATCACTAAAGATCACGTCCCCCTCTCCTACCAATGTTGATAGGAGGCCCACGTTCGCCTGGAAACCTGAATTAAAGACCAAGGCTGCATCGGCCCCCTTGAGTTTGGCAATGCTTTCCTCCAGCTCCAGGTGAAGCGTCATGTTTCCCGAGATAAGACGCGAGGCCCCAGATCCACAGGCATAGCGATCAAGGGCCTCCTTGGCCGCTGCTCTTATTGCCGGATGATTGGCGAGGCCAAGGTAGTTATTGGAGGAAAGGTTCAAGACCTCCTGCCCATCGAGGATGATCGTGGGTCCCTGCTCTCCTTCCACATGGCGCAGCTGTCGGTATAGCCCTTGGCGCCTGATCTCTTCGAGCTCTCTGGCGATGAACTTTGGGGACATCCTGCTTCGGCTTATTATATGCAAAGGGGATAATCAACTGTCCGCCATCTCCAAACAGGGAGAGGCTCCTTTTACTGGCAAGGGTAGGCAGGGTCAGGGGCGGGGAAAAAACAGGAAATCTCTAAAGTGCTCCGGAGTAGTGGTTATGCGATCAGAAGGGGAGCGAGATCGTCAAAGCGGTTTGCCCATCGGGGTCCGTGTGGGCCTCGACCTTCCCCCCGTGTGCGGTCACGATGTGGTGAGCTACAAAAAGCCCAACCGTGTTGATCTCTCCTCCGCCACTACGGAGTCTTTGTCTCCTGTCAAAGAGATAGCGGAGCTCCTCTTGAAATATAGGAGCCCCTGCGACCTTGACTGCTACAGCGATTTGATTGCCTTCGAGTCGTGAGCTGAGAGTAATTTTACTTCCTGGAGTGGAAAGGTTAATGGCGTAGCTCAGTATAATTCGAACCGTGCGTTCTATATGCGCTTCATCTACGGAGATTGGCGGGAGGTCGCTATCCGAATCCAGGGCGATTTCTATGTTTTTAATGTTGGCCTCACCCCTGCCCGCCTTCACAGCCCGTTCGAGAATAGTGTATATCTGGCTGAGACCCTTGTGAACCTCAAACTTCCCCGCTTCGATCTTCAGTGCATCGCTTTGGTAGGAGACCAGATCATAGAGACGCCCGGCTAAGGCCTCTATGCGTTTTATAGAGAGAATCTGGTGAGGTTCTACTTGGTCGGGGCTGATGGTCAAGGCCATCTCGAGATAGCCGACCATCGCCACCAGCGGGTTTTTAAAATCATCCACAATATTCGTCAGGACATCGTCGCGGGCAACATTCTCCTGTCGGCTTGGTCCAGGTGATTTCTCCTCTTGTCTCTCCTGTCGAAGGCAGATCCCTATGAGGGCCGTGGTCTCTCCTGTCTCGTCTATGATTTGAGTCATTTTGCTCGTGGCCGCCGACTCTGACCCGTCCTTTTTCTTTAGGGCAATTTTTCCTTGCCACTTTTTGTGTGGAAAGGGATGAGATACCTCTCTCCAAGATGATTCGTTCGTCTCCACAGAGAAGAGCACTTTATCGATCGGCTTGCCGATTAAATCTTCCTCGGCGTATCCCAGGGGGTTGAGCAGGGCAGGATTGGCAAAGACAATCCTGCCCTCACGGTCAGCAACGAATATCCCGCCAGGACTGTCCTGCAATGCTGCTGCAAGCCATCGGTTCTCTTCCCGATGATGGCGGTTTTCTGAATTGAGTTTTTTCCAATCGGAGTTTCTCGAGATGGCTTGGGAAATCTCTTCAATGTGGGAGTAGTCGGGCTGTTTGACTACGTAATCCCACGCCCCGTGTTTCATTGCCCCTTCAACTGAAGTGAGCCGACTCGGAGAGGCAAGGACGATCACGACGGTATCGGGGTAATCCCTACGGATCTCCTCAACCGATTCAATCTCACCTCCGTTGAGGTCCAAGTCCACAATGACGGTGGCGTCCCGATCGGCTTCAAGGCAGGCCAGACAGGTGGCGAGGTCCCGTACCGGCGTTACCGAATTACCCTTGGCGCTTAGATCTTCTCGGATTTTATGCGTGGCCCCTGGGCCACCTTCGAAGAGGAGGACCTTCATGGTCCTGAAGGGTTAGTTGGATCCCACCCGTGTGATATCGGTCCATTCCGTACGGGCAACAGCCCATTTCAAAGCCTGCGGTCGGGCCAGAAACCGATCCCCCTCTCTCTTGATATCGAGGATCCCGTCCATGACATACTTGACGTTGTTCAGGCTCTCGTCATTACAGGCCCCCTCATCGACCACAAAGATCGTCGAGACATGGGCAAAATGTCCTGAGCGGGCCATAAAGGCGAGGAAACGTTGTACGTATGGGAGGTCGAAATTGAGGAACAGGCTAGAGATAGAGTCAATCACCCTCCTCCCGCCCTCTTTAAGTTGGTCCGATTGTCCGATCGTAGCCCCCGCTTCGACAACGAGCGTAGAGAGGTCGGAAAGGTCGAGGTTCCCCTTGAGGGCGAACCTCTCGTCCGACGCGGACTTCCCTCCACTCCAGGAATAGGCATCTACAAGGCACATTCGGTTCTGGTTTTCCTGGGCGGAAATTTCCAGGTCGAGCTTTGAGAGTTCCTTCCGTACCGAGGCAGGAGAGTCATCGAGGCAAACGAACATGGACTTCTCCGCATTATGTAATCCTTGGGCAAGATAGAGGCGAGAAAAGGAGGACTTCCCGGTTCCCATCTTTCCAATCAAGAGGATGTTAGATCCCTGCGGGATGCCACCACCGAAGAGGTTCTCAAAGGGATCCTCTCCCGGAGCAAGCGATCCCACGGCGGCCGTCGGTTTGGCAGAGACGTCTGCTGACGCCCCAGCATTCATGGGTGCTTGCTCTCTGATGACTTCCCTAATGATCGTCGATTGGGGGACGTCGACGTTTATTGCCGGCTTCGCGAGTAGGGCCTTTCTTGCGTCCCTGCGCTCGATCAGGCTGCGCACCTTGGCCTTAAGGACCCTTAAAGGGAAGGGCTTGGTAAGATAATCGTCTGCCCCCACGTTATATCCTTTGATTTTATCATCATCAGTTGCAAGGGCCGTGAGCATGATAATCGGAGTCAAGGCGAAGTCGGGTAACTCACGAAGCCTGCGACAGACCTCAAGACCGGTCATTTCCGGCATCACCACATCCAGAATGATAAGATCGGGTGCTTCCTCGGGAATCTTCTCCAGTGCCTCTTTCCCATTGTAGGCGCACAGAACGTTGTACCCCTCTATCCCTAAGGCCATTTGGTAAAGCTCGCAGAAATGTTGATCATCCTCGGCGATGAATATTTTTTTCTCACCGGCCATATGGTTTCCTTAGAGACCCTGTTTAATCGAAATTCCTCTTCCTTTAACAATGTTGAATTGGTATTCCGTGAGATCAAGGGCCGTTCCGCGCATTTTGCGCACCATGATGGTACGGGTGAGGCGATTCTGTATTCGGCTGACGCCTAAGACTACAACCCCCGCGACCAGGTATTCTTCTACTCCTTGCTCGCCGGAATTTCCCCCAAAGTTGTAAGCGCTCAGCAGGTTGGTCGTTCCCAATTGATTCTGGAGGGAGTGGACCAGCATGCGAACATGGTCCTGAACGGGGGCTGTGGAATCAATGGAGCTGATCAAGGGTCCCACGGGGTCGATGACGACACGTGAGGCCCCCATCCTTTTGACATAATTGGCCAGATCTAACACGGTCTTTGAGACATCCACCCCTCCACCTTTCCCCACGCGAGCGTTGAAATAGGGAGAGGCATCCAGGATCAGAAGCTTTTTCTCTTCTACGTACTTTTTCAGTTCCCAACCAAGCGAGGCCGCCCCCTCAACGATATCGGTCGGTTTTTCATCCACAGCGACATAGACCGCCTTTTCGCCGTCCAGGAGTCCCTGTAAAATAAACTGCATGCAGAAGATGGTTTTCCCGCTTCCGGGCTCCCCGGTGACGAGATATGATTTGCCAACCGGAAATCCACCTTCAATCAGGGGATCAAGACCAGTGATACCGGTGGGCAGACGCTTTTTCTCCATTATACTAACAGGTATCAGATTTTCATTTTCCTTGCAAAGTTTCCGTTTGAAATGGCTCCAGGGTGCAGTTACAATCGCAGCCCGTGCCCGTAATCCTAAGGAAAAACGTTGCTGACATAAAAGGCTATAGCCCCGGTGAGCAGCCTCAAAACGGTAGCTATATTAAGCTTAACACAAATGAAAATCCATATCCCCCCTCCCCGCGAGTTTTAGCTGCCCTACGAAGGTCCTGCAACCAATCTTTGCGCCTCTATCCTGAGCCCTTATCTGACAGCCTGAGGTCGATTGCAGCTACCACTTATGGAGTTCGGCCCGAAAATGTATTGGCCGGGAATGGTTCCGACGAACTCTTATCTATACTAGCGCGATGCTTTGTGGATCAAGGGGATCAGGTCGTCTATCCTGTCCCGACCTATACGCTTTACGATACCCTGATCGACATCCAGGAAGGGGAAAAGATTACGATCAGCTATCCCGCCGATTTTTCCCTGCCCGAAGGGCTATACTCCCAATCCGGCGTCATGACTATTCTCTGCAATCCCAACTCTCCCTCGGGAACACTGGTCCCCTTGGAGCAGATCGAGAGGCTGGCTCGGTGTGTCTCAGGCGTTCTTGTGGTGGATGAGGCCTATATCGATTTTGCCGAGGGGGATAGGAAGTCTGCCCTCCCCTTAATCCGGCGGTATTCCAACCTTGTGGTTCTGCGAAGCTTTTCCAAATCTTTTTCACTGGCAGGCATGCGTATTGGGCTCGCCTTCGGCGCGGAGGAACTTATCAGCGGAATGATCAAGGTCAAGGATTCTTATAACCTCAATCGTCTGAGTCTTGTATCAGCTATCGCTGCTCTACAGGATCTTCCCTGGATGATGAGAAACGTAGGGAAGATTCAGAAGGCCCGTAACAGGTTAGCCCGATTGCTCGTGAAGATGGGTTTCAGTGTTTATCCCTCGCAGGCAAACTTTGTGATGGTGCGCTATAGAGGAGAGGATCTCAGTGGGCTGTACGAGGAGTTGAAAAAGCGAAGAATATTGGTGCGCTATTTCGACACGCTGGGGCTACAGGACGCCCTTCGCATCACTGTCGGGGGCCCGAAGGAAATAAAAACACTGCTCCATGAGATGGGGGCGATATTGAAGGTAACGTAAGCGGTCATGCTTAATTCTTCTTGGCCTCTTCCATCCTTACCTTAACGATCCGCCGTCCGTCCATATCGACAATCGTGAGCCTATAGCCGTTGTGTTCTACCCTCTCGCCTCCACGTGGAATCCGCTGAAGCTTGGCCAAGACAAAACCTGCGAGCGTACGGTAATCTTGCGATTCTTCGAAGGGGATCCCGTAGTCTGACCTGAGGTCCTTGAGAAGGGCAGAGCCCTGGATTACCATAGATCCGTCCGGGAGCATCTCCACGGGCCCCCTTTCTTCGTGGTCATATTCGTCGCGGATCTCTCCCACAATTTCTTCCAGCAGGTCTTCAATGGTTGCGGCACCTTCGACCTCTCCAAACTCGTTGATCACAATCGCCATGGCGATCCGCCTCCTCTGCAGCTCTTTAAGGAGCTGGCTGATGGGGAGAGAACTAGGGACATAAAAGGGTGGGTGGAGATGGTCCTGTAGCTGGAACGTTCCTTTTTCATGTAAGGCGCGGAAGAGGTCTTTGTTGTAAAGTATTCCGATCACCCGGTCCATTGTCTCTTCTACGACCGGGATACGCGAGAAACCGCTATCGACAAAGCTCTTCATCACCTCGTCGGGGGTCGCCTTGATGTCGATGACGTGGACTTCAGTCCTGGGTACCATGACCGCGTTTACTGGGGTATCGACAAATTCGAACACGCTATGAATCAGCTCTTTTTCGGTCTCGTCAAAGATCCCCTTGGCAGTGCCCTCGCGAAGCAAAATCTTCACCTCCTCTTCGGAAATGAAACTCGTCCCGCCTCCATCCTTGCCCCCGAACAGCCAGAGGAGCGCATCGTTTGAGGCCGTTAGGACTTTCACCACAAAGGAGGTGAGTCGGGAGAAAAAATCGATCGGACGTGCCACAAGACAGGCAATCTGCTCGGAGAAACGTAAAGCCAAAGATTTGGGAAACAACTCGCCCAAGACCAATGAAAAGTAAGCTATGGGAACGACGACCAAGAACAGGGCTATGGGTTCCCCCCACTGTGCCACCCAGGGGAGGGGTAGGGATTCAAGCAAAGGTCTGAGAGATCGAATGGCAGCTGCACCTCCAATAGCGGAGGCGAGTGTTGCCACGACGGTAATCCCGATCTGCACGGTAGCTAGAAATCGGTCCGGGTCGTTTTTTAGGCGGGCCACGGCAGTCGCGGATCGGACCCCTTTCTCCCGCAGGGTATCAACCCGGGTCTTGCGCATGGCAATGATAGCTATTTCAGAGGCGGCGAAGAAACCATTCGCCAGGATGAGTATAAAGATCAGTATGGCTTCAAACCAAAAGTTTTGAAAGAACATCAATCGATCTCCTGTCCCTTCAAGGGTCTTTTAGAGAGAGGTAACAACAGGCGGGGGCCTTCTGTGGGGTACGAGGGGGTCTCAAGCGAATGTTAGCCAGGAATTGGAATAGGTTTGAGCATAAAACTCTTGCGGAACTTGATGCGTTGGTGCTCATACGGTGACATAGTAAACATCCTTAATTAGGACTACCCTTCCTAGCCTGCTCCGAATCCCAAGGCTAAAATTTATGCCTCCACGGGGGAAAAGGCAAGTCCCCCCTTCCCTGGCTCTATCCGACCGACTGAAGTAAGATGGCCGGGTGGATCCCAAAAGAAATTCAATTCAACCGCTTTTTCCGCCACGAAAGTCATCCCGTCCGGGCCCCGGGGAGCGAGGCACACTTAGGGGAACCGTTGCCAAAATCACCTATCAGAACCCGGAAGGCCGGTATACGGTAGCCCGCTTAGAGGTCGAGGAATTCCATGAGGTCACCATCGTGGGGGAAATCTTTCCCATCAGCAAAGGTGAGGAGATCAAGGTTAGCGGTCTGTGGAAAATGCATCCCCGCTACGGTCTGCAGTTCCAGGCGGAACAGTGGGAAAAGCTGGAGCCTGCCACGATAGAAGGGATTGAGAGATACCTGGGTTCGGGCTTGATTGGGAGTTTGGGACCCACCTTGGCCCGGCGTCTCGTCTCTGCCTTTGGCCTTGATACCTTGAGGGTCCTTTCACAGGAGCCCCACCGCTTGCTCGAGGTAGAGGGGATCGGAAAAATTCGCGCTCGAAGAATCATCCAGGCCTTGCAAAGTCAGAAAGGGATGCAAGAAATAATGGTCTTCCTTCAGGGGCACGGAGTCAGTAGTGCCCTCGCTCTCAAGATCCACCGTGCCTTTGGCACAGAGACAATCGCCAAGGTCAAGGAGAATCCTTACTGTCTGGTGCATGAGGTATTTGGAATCGGGTTTGTCCTGGCAGATAGGATCGCTAGGGAGCTGGGGATTAGTGGGGACTCCCCGCTTAGAATCAAGGCAGGGCTACTCCACATCCTGGGGAAATTTTCCGCGGAGGGTCATTGCTTTGTGCCGCTGCGCCTCCTAAAGGACAATGCCTCCTCCCTGTTAGAAGCGGATGTGGAGGCAATTAACGGTGCGCTTGAGAGACTCGCAGCAGAGGGAGAGGTCATCTTAGAAAATTCTGACTCAGGGGATTCCAGCAGGGCCTATCCCAAAATTTTCTATCAGGCTGAGGCCCGAGTTGCCGAGGCCCTGCGCCAGCTTCTCTCCAGCCCTTCTCCCTTGTCCTCTCCTGGGGGGGGCAAGGCCATGGATCAGATCCAGGCCCCGATAGACCTTTTGCTTGAAGAGAAACAACGCGAGGCAGTGCTCCAGGCTACTGAGCAGAAGGTCTTGGTCATCACCGGTGGTCCAGGAACCGGAAAGACAACCCTGCTGACCCATCTCTTGGCGCAATTTCGTCGTTCTGGCGTTTCCTTTGCTCTTGCGGCACCCACCGGAAGGGCAGCCAAGAAGATGGCGGAGATGGCAGGAGAAGAGGCCAAGACAATCCACCGGTTGCTGGAATACAACCCCCATGGTGGAGGGTTCCAACGCGATGACAAGAACCCCCTGGAGGCGGACGTAGTGGTGATAGATGAGGCGTCAATGGTAGACCTCCTCCTGATGGACCACCTGCTAAAAGCGGTGAAGTCCCAGAGCCATCTCATTCTCATCGGCGATGTGGATCAACTCCCCTCGGTGGGGGCAGGCAACGTCCTCAGAGACATAATCGAATCCGGAGTTGTCCCGGTTGTAGTGTTGAGGCAAATTTTTCGTCAGTCGAGTGAAAGCATGATCGTTACCAATGCACACCGAATCCTTCAGGGGCAGCCCCTGTTGTTCAGCAATGAGACGGAGAAGCCCGAGTTTGTTTTTATTGAGCAGGAAAGCCCGGAGGAGATCCTGGAGACAGTTAAAGGGCTGGTCAAGGAACGTGTCCCCCGCTGGATTCCCGGGGAGCCTAATCGGAGTGTCCAGGTCCTGAGCCCGATGAACCGTGGCTATTTAGGCACGGTCAATCTGAATCGAGAACTGCAGGCCCTCATTAACCCTGATGGAGAATCCGTGGAGCGCAGGGAGCGCCTTTTCCGAGTCGGAGACAAAGTCATGCAGTTACGGAACAACTACGACAAGGGGGTATTCAACGGAGACCTGGGACGGATCGAGCGGATAAGCCGGGACGAGGAAAAACTCACGGTTGATTTTGACGGCGTGTCAATTGCCTACGATTTCGATGAGCTCGATCAGATCAGCCTGGCCTATGCCACATCAGTCCACAAAAGCCAGGGAAGCGAGTATCCGGCGGTAGTGATCCCCCTTCATACCTCCCACTATCCCATGCTTCACCGAAGCATCCTCTACACCGCTGTTACCCGAGGAAAAGAGCTTGCCGTCCTGGTAGGGAGCAAAAAGGCCCTCTGGATGTCTATCAAGAATATTCGGGTCGAGAAGAGGTTTACCGCCTTAAAAGAGAAACTGGCAGGGAGCTAGAAGAGGATTCGGCAGAGGGAGTTGACCCCGAGTTTCTTATCGGCTATTGAGGCAGAGATGCAACCAGAGACAATCCTGAAAGACTGCCTCCAAGGGAGGCCGCTGGGTAGAAGCGAAGCCCATTTTCTTTCATCTGTTCAAGGGGACGGAGTCACCGCTCTTCTTGGAGCCGCCTCAGAGCTGCGCGACCGTCACAAGGGCAAGACCGTAACCTTTTCACCGAAGATTTTTATACCGCTCACCAACCTGTGTCGGGATTTCTGCGGTTACTGTACCTTTCGTAAGGCGCCGGGTGAGCCAGGTGCCAAGATCATGACGTTTGCTGAGGTCCTGCGGGTGGTGCGTCTGGGAAAGCTCCTCGGTTGTACAGAGGTTCTCCTTAGCTTGGGGGATAAGCCCGAGGCGATCTATCCTGAGATGAGGGACTTTTTGGCTCAAGCGGGCCTTCGTCGCACTCTCGACTACCTCTACGAGGCATGCGGGACTATACTCGATGAGACCGGGCTTCTCCCCCACTCCAATCCGGGGCTCATGGGGCGGAAGGATCTGAGGAGGCTTAAGGAGGTCAACGTCAGCCTCGGCTTGATGCTGGAGAGCATCAGCGGATGCCTGGGGCTGCCTCTGGGCCCCCATTTTAACGCACCGGATAAGAAACCGTCGTTGCGACTGAAGACCATCGAGGAGGCCGGAGAGCTCCGCATCCCCTTTACGACAGGTATCCTCATAGGGATCGGGGAGAGCTGGCAAGAGAGGATGGACTCTCTCTTTGCCATCCGCAAGCTGCATGAGCGTTATGGTCACATTCAGGAGATTATCATTCAGAACTTTCGCCCCAAGCCAGGAATTCCTATGCAGGATCATCCCGAGCCTTCCGATGAAGAAATGCTCAAAACCATTGCCCTGGCACGCCTAATCCTAGGTGGAGAGATGAATATTCAGGCTCCCCCTAATCTCACTCCTGATAGCTATGAAGTCTACCTTGGTGCAGGAATCAATGACTGGGGAGGAGTCTCTCCTCTCACCCCCGACTATATAAATCCCGAGGCCCCGTGGCCTGCCTTAGAAACGCTCAGCGAAAAAACAGCACAGGCCGGATTTGTCTTAAAGGCCCGGCTGCCCATTTATCCCGAGTTTATCTCTCAAGGCCAAAAATTTATCTCCCCTTCGCTTTTGCCTTATGTCGAAAGGCTGTGTGGAGAGGATGGAATGGTAAAGAACGGAGGAACCCATGATCGAATTGGCAGCGCTCTTCGAGTTTGAGGACCCTAGAGAAAGACTTGAGGAGCTTCTCCCCCGGATTGAACCGGAGGTGGCAAGGATACTGGAGAGGTCCCTTTCAGGCTATGAAATCGGGGAGAAAGAAGGCATTGCCCTATCCGAAGTGGAAGGGATGGAACTCGCCGCTTTGGTGGCAACTGCGGACCATCTCCGGCAGAGAAAAGTCGGAGATACCATCAGCTATGTCGTCTGCCGTAACATCAACTTCACCAATGTCTGTTATGTAGGCTGCAAGTTCTGTGCTTTCAGCACCGGGCCTAATCGGCCTGATGCCTGGGACTACTCCTTGAACGAAATAGGGCGCAGGGCAGAGGAGGCCTGGGACAGAGGGGCTACGGAGATCTGCATGCAGGGGGGGCTCCCCCGTGGCATGTCGCCCTATTACTACCGCGACCTTCTGATCGCCATAAAATCAAGAGTTCCCAGGATTCACATTCATGCTTATTCCCCGATGGAAATTACCTACGGTGTCGAGTTAACCCGGTTGCCGATGGAGGATTACCTTACGATGCTGCGTGAGGAAGGTCTGGGCAGCATCCCAGGAACCGCAGCAGAGATCTTGGACGATGAGGTCCGCATGGTACTTTCGAAGAACAAGGTGAGCGTAGCCCAGTGGTTTAAGGTGATCACCACCGCCCATCGCCTCGGTATCCCCACGACATCGACGATGATGTATGGGCACAGGGAGAATGGAGGTCACTGGGTAAGACACATGCTTCTCCTCAGGCAAATCCAGAAAGAGACTCGCGGCCTTACCGAGTTTGTTCCCCTGGGTTTTGTCCATCACAACACAGAGCTGTATCGTCAGGGACTTGCCCGGTCCGGTCCGACGCCGGAGGAGAACATCCGTGTCCATGCGTTAGCTCGGGTCCTGCTTAATGGTTTCATCGACAACATTCAGGTCTCATGGGTAAAGATGGGACGCAAGATGTCCCAGCTTTGCCTCCGGTCAGGGGCCAACGATTTTGGTGGGACGCTGATGGAAGAAAGCATTTCTCGTCTCGCAGGCTCGACGGAGGGACAGATGATGTGGCCGTATGAGTTTCGCGATCTCATCTGGGAAATTGGCCGGACCCCGGCGGAGAGATCGACCACCTATAAGATTCTTCGTAGCTGGCAGCATGGCGAGAAGGCTCCCAACGTGCAGCCGTCAGCTATCAGCGATCAGCAAGACAGGATAGAACCACTACAGAATTCGGGGCTGTCGGTTTAAACAGTAGGAACAAATCGGCTTTGGTATCCGATCTTTTTAGCTGAAAGCTGCCACCTGAATGCTAAAGGCTCTATGCTGGTACTTCTTACTGGTGGGACCGGAGGTGCAAAGCTAGTTCAGGGATTTAATCTAGAAGCCAGACCTGAGGATCTTGTAATCATATGCAACACTGCTGACGACTTTGTTTTTCACGGCCTCCACATCTCACCGGATCTCGACACGATCACCTATACGATGGCAGGGCTAAGTGATGCGGCCAAGGGGTGGGGCATAAGAGATGATACCTTTGTCGTTTTGGATTGGCTGGGGAGACTTGGAGGCGAGAGCTGGTTTAAACTCGGAGACCGGGATCTGGCAACACACATTATGCGCTCGAACCTCTTACGTGAAGGGCTAACGCTCTCTCAGATAATGGATCGGATCCGCAAGAAACTCGGAATTGAGTCCATCATCCTGCCAATGTCTGACGATAGAGTGGAGACAAAGATCGAGACCCCCACCGGGGAATTGTCCTTTCAAGAGTACTTTGTGAGGCGGCGCTGGGCGGATGAAGTCCAAAAGATCACCTTCGCCGGAGTGGAAAAGAGCCGGCCAGCACCAGGGGTTCAGGAAGCAATTCATGAGGCGTCAGCGGTCTTTCTCTGTCCGAGCAATCCGATAACCAGCATCGGCCCGATCTTGGCTGTTCCGGGAATAAGGGGGGCGTTAAAGAAGACCAAGGCACGGATTGTTGCTGTGAGTCCCATCATCAGCGGGATGCCCTTTAGTGGACCAGCGCATAAATTCATGGCCGCCATGGGGATGGAGGTGTCATCCTTGGGTGTGGCGAGGGCCTATCGTGATTTTCTCTCCTTGATCTTTATTGCTCCTGAGGACAGCCAGCTCAGAGGAAGGATCGAAGGCTTAGGTATTCAGACAATGTCAACTTCCATACGTATGGACTCTCTCGCTGATCGAAGGCGTGTGGCGCGCGAACTTTTGGCCTTGATATGAAAGTCTCAGCCCTGATCCCTGCCAGAGGCTTTGCAAAAGCGAAAAGGAGGCTTGCGCCACTTCTCAGCGAGGCAGAGCGCGAGGTCCTAGCGGAGGCGATGCTCCGGGATGTCTTGGAACAGGTGATCTTGGCACGAGGGATCGAAGAGGTTTTTGTGGTTACAGCCGACACTGGGGTTGGCCTATTGGCTTCGTCTTTAGGGTCCCGGGTGATCCGAGAACAGGAGGAAAGGGGAGAGAGCGAGGCCGTGGCCTATGCCCTCGTAGAGATGAAGAAATACGGAATTCAGTCTACCCTGGTGGTCCCGGGAGATATCCCCCTACTGCGCTCGGATGATATCGAATTTGTCCTCGAGCAAGTCCGTGGGGAGATTGCCACTCCCCCCCTTGCGCTGTTAGTGCCATCCCACGACCGTATGGGAACCAACGCCCTATTACTTTCCCCTCACGACGTTATCCGGCTCCGCTTTGGCTACGATAGCTTCTGCCGCCACTTGAGCGAGGTTGCTGCCAAAGGTTTGCCTATTCGGGTATTGGAGAATGACAGGATTGCCCTCGATATCGACGAGCCGGAGGATCTCGAGCGGTTGCTGTTGGCAGGGGAGAGGGGCGAGACTTACCGCAGGCTTCTTCGCATGGGAGCAGCAGAGCCCTGGAGAGCCACCCATCCCGTTGAAAGATTATGAGACGGTTGGAGCTCACGGGTCTCGAAGGGCTGGGTGAAGTGGCTCAGGGAAGCTCTATTGGCCGGCTCATCCATGAAGCCTGCTCTCGCCTCGGCCTTTCCCTGGTCGAGGGTGACATCTTGGTGGTGGCCCATAAGATCGTCTCGAAGGCAGAGGGCCGAATCGAGTACCTGGATGAGATCAACCCCTCGGAACGGGCCACTGAACTTTCAGGGCATCTTGATGGTAAGGATCCACACCTCCTAGAGGTCATCCTTAGGGAGAGCCGTCGGATCATTAGGATGGGGCGAGGAACCATCATCGTGGAGACCCATCACGGTTTTATCTGTGCAAATGCCGGTGTGGATCTTTCCAACGTGGGTTTGGGTTGTGTGGCGCTGTTGCCCCAAGATCCTGACCGGTCGGCCGAGGAGATCAGAGAGAAGATCAGGGGTCTCACTGGGGTGTCGCCCGGGGTGATCATCAGCGACAGCTTTGGCCGACCCTGGCGGCTGGGAACCACCGACGTGGCCCTTGGGGTTGCCGGTTTTAAACCGTTGCGGGATGATCGTGGCAAGACCGACGGCTATAACTATGAACTCAGGGCGTCAGTTACAGCAGTTGCCGATGAGATAGCCTCGGCGGCCAGCCTGATCATGGGGAAGAGAAATCGTGTGCCTGTAGTTCTCGTGCACGGCTGTGACATAGAGCAAGATAAGGGCTTGGCGCGGGAGCTTCTCCGCCCTGAAGAAGAAGATCTATTCCGCAGGTTCTGAAGCCATGGAAACTGAAAGGGACATCTCCATCGCCATTGTGGGAGGGACCGGGAACCTTGGACAGGCGCTTGCAGTGCGGCTGGCCGCTCCCGGGATAAAAGTCACCATAGGCTCGCGCGATCCGGAAAAGGCCAGGAAGGTCGTCGGATCGATCAGAAAATCGTCGGGTAAAGAAGGCATCGATGGGAAAAGCAATCAGGAGGCCGTCAAGGAGGCAGAATTAGTCGTCATCGCAGTCCCTTATGAGGGCCACACCAAGATGGTCACAGAGCTAAGAGGTCAGATCGGGGGAAAAATTGTGATCGACGCGGTGGTCCCCTTGAATAAAGGGAAACCCTTTACCCCACCCGCTGGTTCCGCCCTCTTAGAGGCGCAGGAAATTTTGGGTACGGAAACTCCCGTGGTGGGCGCCCTCCACAATATCTCGGCTAGTGATTTGCAGAACCCAGGTGCCCCGCTGGGCGATGTGCTGGTCTGTGGAGATAACGGGGACGCAAAAGAGCGAGTGATGGAGATTATTCGAAGGCTTGGGGCAAGGGCCCTTGACGCGGGACCGGCCAGCAATGCCTATATTGTCGAGGGACTGACCGGCGTGTTGATCCATCTCAACCGCAAATACAAGTCCAAGCACGCAAGCGTGAAGGTTACAGGCATCGGTGGTTAAGTAATGAGGAGAGCTAAGTCAGAAGTGTTTTAAACAATGCCTTTTTGAAGCTGATTGATTCAATGTAAACCCCGCCTCTTGAGGCGGGCACAAAGCCGATGGGGTATCCAAAGGGGAGAAGCGGCAGCTCTCCCCAGTGGTCGAACACGGGAATTCAAACCCCGTGTTCGATATAACTCGATTCGACGCCTGGCGAAGCCTCCAGACCGATGGCCATACAACCTCTCTAAATTGATCTGTTCTTCCCTAAAACCTCATCTGGGGGATTTGTATGTTCATGACGAGGAACGAGACGGAAGAACCTTAACAGACTGTTGAAAAATCATCCGTTCACCTTTCGACGGGCTCAAGGCGAACGGCGGATGCCTTGAAAGAATTGAAAAATTTCCGTTCATGCTGAGCTTGTCGAAGCATGAAAACCCTTTTTCAACAGTCAGCTAAGAGGTCACTTTTGTCGGCTCGTTTTCTGCTTCGTCGACTGTTCCCCTTGTGATGTCCCCGAATCGCAGACCGAGGTGGCCGGGATAGTAGAGACCTACCAGCGTGACCGGAATGTAATAACTGAAATGGTAGTAGACGGAAGCCGCGAAGGCGTCGGCCTTCTCTACGCCAAAGATGCGCAGGCTCACCCAGAAACAGAACTGGATAACCCCGAAGAAACCAGGTGTCGAAGGGACCACCACGCCCAACGCCGTCACACCCTGCAGCTAGTGTGCCACACTAACCTAATCTGGTCTCTCCCTGAGGCAGTTGGAATACGCTAATCAATCACATTGGGCGGCGAAGTATTTCAATTAAGGACAATTTGATGAAACTCTGAATCGTTCTGCCTGCCGATAATGAAGAAGACGCCTTGCCCACCCCTTGAGGCAACAGCGAGTAATGGTTCTTAATTGGCGGCGACGGAGCGCTTGACGCTGTCCAACTGCGGCATGACCTCTTTGTGAAAGAGGTCCAGAGAAGCAATGACTTTACGGTGGGAGAGGTTGCCGATGTGAAACATACCCATGAAGTGATCGGCGCCAATTTGCCTCATTTGCTCGTTGAGTTTGCGGGCCACCGTGTCCGGGCTTCCGGCCAGAATATAGCCCGTCTTGACCAGGTCATCCCAGCTTAGCGTTGAGAAATCGATCCTCTCGCGATTCCCTTCACGGAAATAATTAAATGACTTTTCCGTGTAAAGTTCTTTTTTAACTCGCAGCCCTTCCCTTTGGAAGTCAGGGTTCTGGTGGCGGGAAATGGTCTGTTCCGTCACTGCCTGGTTGAACCCTCGATTCTGTAGGGTGAAGAAGTAGCGCAATGCAGGTTCGGCCAAATCACGCGCCTTGTCGTCTGTTTCGTCGATGTAGATATGGCGGGTCAGGACGAACCGGTCAGCGCCGGCCTCCCAGCCTTCCTTGCCGGCTGCCTTGCGGTAATAGTTAAAGGTGTCTTCGATCTGGCTGGTGGTCTGGTAGACCTGAGCAATCGGTATATGGCGCTTCGCACACCACTCGACCGATTCGGAGCTACGGGCAGCGACCCAGACCGGAGGGTGAGGCTGCTGGATGGGCCGGGGCCAGATCGCACAGTTTTCGAGATGGAAAAATTCGCCGTGATAACTCCAGACCGGCTTTGTCCAGGCGGTCATGATCAGCTCGAAGGCCTCTTGGAAGCGTCCACGCGACTCTTTCGGGTCCACATTGTACCAGAGATACTCGGCTGGTATGCCGCGAACGAAGCCGGCGATCAGGCGACCCCCTGTCATGCAGTCGAGCATGGCGTACTCCTCCGCGACACGGACCGGGTGGTTTCGCAGCGGCAGAACATTGCCGAGAACACCGATCTTAATGCGACGGGTTCTCTGACTAAGGGCGGCTGCGATTAGATTGGGCGAAGGCATGGTGCCGTAAGCGCTGTAGTGGTGCTCGTTAAAAACGACGCCTTCAAAGCCGAGTTGTTCGCAGTATTCCATCTCATCGAAGTGTTCCCGATAGTTGGCAGAGCCGATCGTTGGATCAAAGTAATTGCTGGGAACAGGCGTGCCTGGGGCGTCCCTTGGGACCTGCGGATAGGCAAGAAGGTCAAAATTATAAACTTTCATTTTTATTCTTTTTGTT
>JAZFYO010000007.1:0-18894 GCA_036443615.1 Binatia bacterium
GCCCTGAGGATTGGTCTGGTTGCCAAAGTCGTACCCTCCGATGAACTCCCAGGCAGGGCACGCGAGATGGCCGAGAGACTTGCCCGGGGCCCGCGGAGCATTGGCCTGATCAAGCGGGTGGTCAACCATAACCTGCAGTCCGAGTTGGAAAGCCAGTTGGAGTATGAGGCAAACCTCCAAGAGATCGCAGGGAGGAGTGCCGATTTCGATGAGGGGGTCAAGGCCTTTCTTGAGAAGCGGGCTCCCGCATTTACCGGAAAGTAAACCGGAAGATGGCGAATTGCAAACCAAAAATATTTGAAATTTTCCGTTGAAATTGGGTTTAGTGAATCGGATAAACGATGACTCGCGCAAAGGCGCAAAGGACGCCAAAAAAGGAGAACAAAAAACTCGAAGCACGAAATACGAAACTAATTCAAATGACATACTTCCAAACCTTCAAAACTATCGAATTGAATAGTTTAAGATTTTGGTAATTTGAATTTGGGTATTGTTTCGAATTTCGAAATTCGGATTTTCATTCGGGAGTGTCTTGGCGCGAAAAACTTTGTTGAAGTCGTTCTGTTGAACATTTTATCGGTAAGAATCTAACAGCGAAATAGCCGGGTGGCAGGGGGCGATAGCAGGCCAATAATCTTAGTCTCGTTTAACGATTCACTGATGACTATTAACCATCCACAGATTGGCGTGGTCGGCGCCGGAACCATGGGGGCGGGAATAGCCCAGGTCTCCGCCCAGGCGGGCTATGAGACTCTGGTCTACGACGTGTCCCAGGAATTCATCGATAGGGGACTGGGGAGAATCCAAAAATTCCTTCAGGGAAGCAAAGAGCGGGGAAAGATCACCGGCGAACAGGAAGAGCAAATTCTCGGCCGCTTGCAAGGCTCTCTCAAGATGGAAGATCTGGGTGGTTCGAGCCTGGTTATAGAAGCGGCTCCCGAAATCCTCAACCTAAAGCGGGAAGTATTTCAAAAGCTCGACACCATCTGCAACTCTGGAACTCTTCTGGCCACCAACACCTCTTCCCTCTCAGTGACCGTGGTCGCGGCGGCTACGAAAAGTCCCGAGCGTGTGTTGGGAATGCATTTCTTCAACCCGCCGCCCCTCATGGGTCTTGTGGAGGTCATCAAAGGCGATCAGACAGACCCTGCGGCCATCGAGAAGGCCGTCGAAATCGTCAAGCGCTTCGGCAAAACCCCGATTTGTACCAATGACACACCCGGCTTCGTGGTAAATCGAATCGCCCGGCCTTTTTATAACGAGGCCTTGCGCCTGCTCGACGAGGGAAACGCGTCGGTGGAGACCATCGACAAAATTATGAAGGAGGCTGGAAATTTCCGGATGGGTCCATTCCAGTTGATGGATCTCATCGGAATCGACATCAACTTCACCGCAACGGATTCCCTCTATCAGGCGTTTTTTCACGATCCCAGACTTCGCCCTAGCCCCATTCAACACAGAATGTTCCAAGCGGGCCACCTGGGGAGAAAGACGGGCAGAGGCTTCTACAATTATGAGTCAAAATAGTATCGCCATCATCGGGAAAACCCGGCTCGCAGAAGAACTGGTCCGGCTCTGCCGCGACAAAGGAATTAAGGCCACCCTCCATTCGGGAGCCGGAAAGGTCAGCGCCTCAACATCCATCGCCGTTGAGACACTCGCGGGAAACATAGAGAAAAAGAGACAAGCCATAAGTAGGCTCGACTCCCTCTTGCGACCCTCCTCTACCATTTTGACTTCCTGCTTGGGATTTTCGACAACCATCATCGCTTCCTGGACCAAGAAACCCGAGCGGGTAGTCGGCTTCGCGACCTTCTATCCCCTTGAGGATAAAAGAATGGTAGAATTGGCTCGTGGATTGGCAACCCAGGATGGTGCCATTACCAAAGCTGAGGAACTCTTCCGATCCATGGGAAAGGAAACGGCCCAGGTCAAAGATGCCCCGGGTCTCGTCTTTCCGCGCATCTTGAGTCTTATCATCAATGAAGCGGCAAGAAGTCTGGACGAGGGTGTGGCCAGGGCTGAGGAGATCGACGTGGCCATGAAGCTGGGAGTCAACTATCCGCTGGGACCGCTGCGCTGGGGTGATCAAATCGGTCTCGACGAGGTGCTGGCGGTGCTGGAGGGATTGCAGCAGGAAACGGGTGACCCTCGCTACCGGCCCTCTCCCTTGCTCAGGAAAATGGTTCTTTCTGGTCGATTAGGTGAAATTAGTGGCCAAGGTTTTTTTCAACATAGCTCTTTGTGATGTCTGAGTATGAGTGAAGCAGTCATTGTCGATGCCGTTCGCACACCGATGGGTCGCCACGGGGGAATTCTTAAGGACATCCGCACGGATGATCTGGCGGCACACATCATCGCCAAGCTAATCAAGAGGACCGGAATTAAAGGCGAAGAGGTCGAAGATGTCTACTTTGGCTGCACAAACCAGGCGGGAGAAGATTCCCGCAATGTGGCGCGCAATGCCTCTCTGCTATCCGGTCTCCCTTACACGATCCCCGGCGCCACAATTAACCGACTCTGCGGTTCCGGGCTCGAAGCCATCAACCAAGCAGGGCGGGCGATCGAGTCAGAGCACGGCGAGCTATTCATTGCCGGCGGTGTTGAAAATATGACTCGCTCCCCTTGGGTCATGGGAAAGAACGCCACCCCCTTTCATCGAGGCAACGTCACTCTCTACGACAGTACCCTGGGATGGCGCTTTCCCAACCCACGACTGGGAGAACTCTATCCCCTGATCAGTAACGGGGAGACGGCTGAGAACGTTGCAGAGAAATATCAGGTCAACCGGAAGGACCAGGACTCCTTTGCCCTAAAGAGCCACAGGCAGGCAGTTCGAGCACAGGAGGAGGGTTTCCTGAAGGACGAAATTGTGCCTGTTGAGTTCCCTCAGCGGAGAGGAGGCGTCATCGTACACGAAAAAGACGAGGGACCCAGACCCGACACCTCTATGGAAAAACTCGCAGCACTAAAGCCCTCTTTCAAGGAGAAGGGAACCGTGACCGCAGGCAACTCCTCTCCGTTGTCCGACGGTGCAGCCGCGCTCCTCCTGACCACCGAGGAGAAGGCCAAGGCTTTACGGCTGAAACCGCTGGTACGGATCGTAGCCTCCGCTGTTTCTGGCGTCCACCCGTCCTATTTCGGCATGGGCCCAGTGCCTGCCACACTCAAGGCCCTCAAAAGGGCCGGTCTCAGTATGGAAGAGATCGACCTGATCGAACTCAATGAAGCCTTTGCCTCACAAGTTCTCGCATGCATCAGGGAGCTTGGCATCGATCCAAACAAAGTTAATGTGAAGGGCGGTGCCATCGCGCTGGGTCATCCGCTGGGCTGTAGCGGGGCCCGAATTATGACAACCCTGATCCATGAAATGAAAAGGCGCGGGAGCCGATACGGCCTTGCCACGATGTGCATCGGAGTAGGCCAGGGCATTACCACCATCGTGGAGAGGGTACAGTAGGCCAGCAGAGGATTCAGATTTCGCGGGACCATGAAAAAAAAGGCGCGTAGAGCCCTCGCTATTTTCCTCATAGCAACCGTACTTGTAGGTACCTTCCTCGCACTAACACTGAATACCCTTATCGGTAAAAACCGGGAGAGCATTCAAGAAGAGATTCAGAGCGCACTCGGGAGATCCGTAACCTTCAACAACCTCCGCATAGACCTCTGGGGCGGTTTGGGACTATCGGCAAATAACGTGCGCATCGCAGATGACCCTCGGTTTGCCGCAACCCCCCTGATCCAGACAAAAGACCTCAAGATGCAAGTGCGCTGGCTGCCGCTCCTTCTAGGAAATATTGAAATCAAAAAGTTCACCCTGGGGGAACCCGAAATCCAGATCATCAGGAACGAGAAGGGGGACTTCAATATTCTGGCCCTGGGCGGGTCAGAGAAAAAAGAAAAAGGGAAAGGACGATCCCCTTTGAGCTTTCTCGTATCTAGGATTCGACTCAGTCAAGGAAAGGTCTACTACGTGGACCGGTCTTCCAAGGAGCCGGTGGAAATTAGAGTTCAAAATCTTGACCTGGACTTGAGCAGCGTTGGCTTGAAGGGAACCGCAGGGATTAAATTGGCTGCAAACCTCTTAGACGGTAAAGAACAAAATTTGACACTGGAAGGCAGTATCGGTCCGCTCAAGTCAATTAATGAATGGGGCCAATTCCCCTTGGATCTCCAGATAGGGATAGAGTCTCTCCCCTTTGACCGGTTGACTCGAGCGGTCCCATTCCTGAAAGAAAAGGTTCCCTCCTACCTTGACATCAATGGGCCGGTGACGCTCAAGGCCAGAGTCCTGGGCACCATTGACCGACCCCGCATCACCGGGCTCACCATGACGGGTGCAATTTTCGGCTCCCCGAGCAACAACCTGAGCGTAACGGCGGCTGTAAACTTCTCCGGCAGAGATTTTTCGAATATCTCCGCCATAAAAGGAACAATAAACGTCGAGCAGGTCAGCCTGGACAAGCTCAAAAAGATCCCCTATGTCGAGGGAGCCTTGCCAGCCACCCTCACCTCTCAGGGTCCCCTGAGCGTGAAGAGCGAAATCGAAGGAAACTTGCAAGAGCTCAAGATTCACACGATTATCAATGCGGACGAAAGCGAGATTGCATACGGGAAGTGGCTAAAAAAACCCAAGGATATTCCGGCCCAAATTGATGTCAAGACGATAAAAAGAAAAGACGGGATTATTCTACAGAAGTCGAATCTGTTGATTCACAATCTCAAGCTCGAATTTTCAGGGTTGATAAAAAAGAAGCCCGAGCGTCTCCTCAAACTCCGTATCCGAACGGATTCGGTGGACCTCGCTGGCTGGGATCGGCTCCTGGTCCCCGCTTCCTCTTACGACATCGGTGGAAATATGAGCCTGGATCTCTCGATAACGAAGGTGTTTTCTCCCCAGGGGGACAACTGGGATGTCCAAGGCCACCTTAACCTGAATGAGATGCGAGTTAAAGACAAGAAGAACGGCCGGGTCGTTGAAAAGATCAAATCCCGCATTACCTTTCAAGGGAAAGAGGCGCAGGTGGAAGATTTACAGTTCCGCTTGGGATCTTCGACTTTTTCCGTCAAGGGGGTGCTTCGCAATCCGAAGGAACCCACCATCCGCTTTCTCGTGCGGTCCCCCAAACTTAACCTCGTGGACGTAACCAATTTGCCCCAGCACAAGTCAGACTGGATCAAAGAGCTCACCAGCGTAGGAGAAATTCAGCTCAAAAACGGAGTCCCATCGATTCAATCACGCCTCTCCCTGGGCGAAGGCAAACTACAAGGGGCGTCCTACAAAGACCTTAAAGGAGAAATCACGTGGCGCCCCGATCGCCTGGGCATCAAAAGTCTCACCTTCAATGCACTGGGAGGAAGTCTCAGAGGAAGCGGGAGTTGGGAAAGAAAAGACGGCAAAAAGCCCCGCTTGACGTTTAATTCCACCATCCATCGCATGGACTTAAAGGCCTTGCTGTCCCACCTGTCCCCCGAGTTTTCCGGCCACGTTGAAGGGGAGGTAAACCTGGAGGCCAAGCTGAGCGGACAGGGAGATGACTGGGCATCGATCAAGCAAAACATCAAGGGAAAAGGCAAGGCTGAAGTACACGATGGAGCCCTCAAAGACTTCAATCTGGTTGAGGGAGTCCTCTCCGGGATCACGGGGCTGCCCGGAGTTGGCAACCTGATCTCATCACGGCTCTCTCCCCGCTATGCCACCATTTTCACGAGACGGGATACCCCCTTTGACACACTAGAAGCCTCCTTCAAGATAGAAGGCGAACGTATCAGTACCAACGACCTTCTACTGGCCACCCCCGATTATATGATTCAGGGCAAGGGTCAAGTCGGTTTCGACAAGAGCATGAGCTGGGACGCCACACTGGCCCTTTCTTCCCAGTTAACTCAGGAACTAATGGAGAAACATAAAAACGTCCGCTACATGGTCGACGGGCAAGGCACCCTTGGTGTGCCCTTTAAGCTTGACGGGAAACTCCCCGACGTCAAACCAAAGCCCGATACCAAAAACTTGGCCCGGCAAATTCAACGGGGGATGTTGGAAAGAGGTTTGGATCGCGCGTTTAAAGGGAAGGGATCCCAAAAACAGAACACCCCCAAAGAATGGATCCTGAAGGGCCTCGAACAGCTTTTAGGAAAATAGAAATCAAATCCAAACATTCATCTTTGAGCCTACAGTGATCGATTCAAATTTGCACTCTGAAAGCTGACCTGCTAATAGCACCTCGCTTCGATGAATCTAACCGAAATCTTTCTTGAAATTCGCCCCGAGGATATCGCCTACGTCAAGTTCATCTTCGAATCCTACGAAGGGGTTGGCATCATTCGAACGGTAGACCAGAAAAAGGCCATCATTGACCTGATGGTCGTCGATGACTTCCAAGATATTGCCCGCTCCATCTTAGCCTCCCTCTATCATGAAGTGCCGTTGAGAGAAATTCCCCGACCCCCAGATATAGGAAACGACTGGCTCCTCAGAGAACTGGCCACAGATAAAGCCCCCAGCTGATGGATTCGGTCCCAGCGTCCATTAAACAAAAGGTCCTTTCCTTTTTCTCATCCAAGCCGAAGCACCGCTTCAGCTTCAAAGAGATCCAGAAAGGAATCGGTCAACCGGCCAAGGAAGATCAGGAGACCCTGGAGGCCCTGAGAGAACTGGCAAGGGAGGGAAAGGTAGTTAGGCTTCGAAAAAACCGCTACGCCCTGCCAGGAGGGCAAAACATCATCGTCGGGAGGGTCCAGGGCCATCAGGACGGTTTTGGATTCCTCATCCCGGAAGAACGGGGAAAAGAAGATGTCTATTTGAACCGCCGCGAGATGCACCGTGTCATGCACGGAGACCGAGTCCAGGTCCGAATCGATAAAAAGAAAAGAGGGGGGACCGAGGCCCATGTGGTGCAAATCTTACAGAGGGGACAGGAGAGAATGATAGGAACCTACCAGGAGCTGAATGGAAAAGGTTACCTCTTCCCCATGGACCCCAGAATAAGCCGTCCCCTTCAACTCGCTCCTGGCAAGGCTAGGTTGGAGGCTGGAAAAGTGATTGCAGGAGAGATCGTACGTTACGGCACGGCGCTTTCCCAGCCCGAGGCGAAAATTCTAGAGGTCTTGGGGGATCCGGACGACCCAGAGGTTCAAGCCAAGGCGATCATCTTTCGTTTCGACCTCCCTGCTACCTTCTCGCCCGAGGCACGGCGAATTGCGGCCTCTTCCCCACAAACCGTCGGTCCTGAAGCGTTATCATCCCGTGTGGACCTCCGCTCGCTCCCCATAGTCACCATCGATGGGGAAAACGCCCGCGATTTTGATGATGCGGTCAGCATCCAGAAAAAGAACGGCCATTATCTTCTCACTATCGCCATCGCGGACGTGGCACATTACATCAAATCCGACACGGTCCTTGACCAGGATGCCTACCAGAGAGGAACCAGCGTCTATTTCCCCGACAGAGCCCTGCCCATGCTTCCAGAGGAGCTGTCCAACGGGATCTGCAGCCTAAACCCCAGAGAGGACCGCCTAACGAAAACGGTGCTGCTGGAGATCAACCGTAAAGGCGAGGTTCAGCACGCCGATTTTTTCCAGGCAGTGATCTGCAGCCGCGCTCGCCTGACCTATACCGAAGTGCGACGCATCCTTGTGGACGGGGATCGGGAGGCTCAGCAGCGCCATGGCGAACTGGTAGACCAGTTAAAGCTCATGGAGGAACTCGCCTATATCCTCATAGACAGCAGAAAGGCCAGAGGGAGCTTGGACTTTGACCTTCCCGAGGCGGAAATCATCCTGGATCACCAGGGAAAGCCGGCTAACATTGTGAGAACCGAGCGCACTATCGCCCACCGAATAATCGAGGAGTTCATGATCGCAGCCAACGAGGCGGTAGCCCGCCATCTCAAGAAAAAAGATCTTCCATTCCTTTACCGATTGCATGAGAAGCCAGAGGAGGAATCCCTCCAGGCACTAGCTCCGTTTCTCCTGAGCCTCGGATACCGCCTGCCGCTAAAAAAAGGCAAGACAACCTCTAAGGAACTACAAAGGATTCTGGAATCGTGCCGGGGAAAGCCTGAGGAGAGGGTACTGAACCGGATGCTCTTGAGGTCCATGAAAAAGGCCCACTATGCGCCTGAAAACGCCGGACACTTCGGCCTTGCCTCATCCTGCTACACCCACTTCACTTCACCGATCCGGCGCTATCCCGACCTGATCGTGCACCGCACCCTGCAGCAAGCGATAGAAGGAAGGAAATTAAAGGCAACGGAGAAAGACGATCTCATCCGCTATCTGGAGGAAGCGGGAAAGCACACCTCTGAGCGCGAGCGGCTCGCAATAGACGCAGAGCGGGAAATGTTGGATCTCAAAAAGGCGCAGTTTATGATGGATAAGATCGGTCAGGATTTTTCCGGATCGATCATCAACATTGCCCCGTTCGGCTTCTTCGTCGAGCTAGATATCTATTTCGTCGATGGATTAGTGCACCTCAACTCCCTCACGGACGACTCCTACCACTTCTACGAAAAGGAACACCTCATCAAAGGTCAAAGACACGGACGGACTTTCCGCATGGGCGATGCCGTCCGAATCAGGGTGGCCCGTATCAAGGCCTTTCGCAGCGAGATCGACTTTGAATTGGAAAGTAGCTAAACTGATAAGAACTTGCCCTTGCGGTGTGACCAACGAGAACCTGAGACTTCACCAAATAGCCACCGGCCAGCCCGCCTCCTAAGGTCCCAAGAGGGAGTTGGCGGGCAAATCAAGTTATATCGAACACGGGGTTTGAATCCCCGTGTTCGACCAAAGGGAAGAGCTGCCGCTTCTCCCCTTTGGAAACCCCATCGGCTTTGTGCCCGCCTCAAGAGGCGGGGTTTACATTAAATAAAATTTCATGAAATCAGAGACCAGAGAACTCACCTCCAATGTTTGAGAAAGATGAGCGGGCTTGTTTCATAGAGCTATTGGAGGAAGTGAAAGCAACGCTTCATTAACAGAAGCATTTGCCCGTTAAGACAATTTTATAAAGGGCCTACGATTGCCGGCAAAGAAGAAGATCACAAAACCACTGCTCGTACAGCAATCAACGATCGCTGAAGCAGGCCTGGGCGTATTTGCCGCCAAACAATTCCGCAAAGGTGAAATCGTTGGCGAATACACCGGAGAAATCGTTCTCGAAGATGAGGCATTCGAGAATCAGGCTGAGAGCGACAAGGACTTTCTGTTCGATCTCGGAAATGGGCTTGTCATTGATCCCACGAACGATCCGAACCCAATCAAGCACATTAACCATTGCTGCAATCCAAACTGCGAGTCAGAGCAGGACAGTGAGCGCATATTCATTCGCGCAATCAGAACGATCAAATCCGGTGAAGAGCTCTTCTACGAGTACTGTCTACAAACGGACAGCGATGACGAAGAACGCTACTCGTGTATGTGCGGTGCGGAAAACTGTACAGGAACTCAAAAAGAAATCAAGTTATATCGAACACGGGGATTGAATCCCCGTGTTCGACCAAAGGGAAGAGCTGCCGCTTCTCCCCTTTGGAAACCCCATCGGCTTTGTGCCCGCCTCAAGAGGCGGGGTTAACCTCAAATCTATGGTGAATAACGAGGTAGGGGCCAAGCAGGGCTCGACCTGGCCAACGGCTAAAAGGAATGTCGCTCAGTTAGATACCTCAACCATTGAGTCAAGAACTCTTCTTGAAAGTACTGAGGCTGGTCCGTCGGCATTCCCGACTGGGTACAAAAAGGCTTGAGTGACAGAATCTTTTTTTTTGCCACATCCAGACCATGCCCTTTATACAGAAGGTAGGCTATCACCACAGAGACCGAACGGGAATTCCCCTCCGCGCAATGAACCAAAACCCGCTGTCCCAGGGAAATCCGCTGGTCGATCCACTGAACACACTCCCATATCCTTTCCAGAGGAAATGGCTGAACATCGGGAAACCCGTTGTGATAGAAATGGATTGTCTCAGGAAGACTGTAGGAGTGGTCCTCGTGAAGGTTAAGGACCGCAGTAAACTGATCGTCAAATTGGATATCCGTCAGCCCGCCGAAGGCTAAGTTTTCAGTAATCCAGTACATTCCTTTGGCGTCTTTCGCTGGAAAATCAGGCCACAGGCTCTCTTAGAATTTCTTGGAAGATCTTTTCGACCATCTCGTTCATTTCTTTCTTTACAGGGCGGCTAAAAGTCACCCCGCTGGTGATCGCGGCATCCGGTTCCTGATCCTCCAAGATCTGTCCCATCTCGACGCGAAAGAGGGACATAAAAGAGGCTGCCTCCATGGATTCTCTGATCTCTCGCGCCTCCCCTTTGAGATAGTAGTTCACACCGTTATCCGTGACCAAAATCGTGATCTTCCCGGTTCGCCTCAGGTTTTTGGCCGTGGTGCTGCTTTTTCCGATCGCCAGGTCGATCTTGCTCCGATCCTTCGCAACCACTTCGTAGTAGGACAGCATTGCCGGATGGGACCAGCCCTGCTCATCCACCGTAACGATGACAATTGCCTTTCCCCCCTTGGAGCCCAGATCGCCCCCGTTGAGTCGGTCAAAGAGATCCTCGGTCAGCACCTTCCCTAAAAGCCGGGACATCCTTCCCCCTTACCAAGAACTAGATCTCCCCCCTCCAGTGAGCAGGGAGCAGAGAGCAGTAATGAATGCAGACTTTTTACTTCCCACTTTTCATTTTTCACTAATTTCGAGCTCCTGCCTTTTGCCGAATCCCTGTTCGTTGTCGATGTAGAATACGCGTTCCGGCATCACGACGTAGAACTTTACCTTTAGAAATGCCCGATAGAAGACGCCGCTCTCGGGATCGGTGAATACCTTCATGACCTCGGGATACTTGCGTGCATAGGCCGCCATGGCCTTCCCCTTCTCGACCAGGGAGTCTATCTCGATCACCTTGCCCTCAAGCTGGATCCCCTTGATCTTGTGCCAGTCTCGATAGTCCTCCTGGATGGTCACCGCCACTTTGGAATTGGCCTTTAGATTCTGGCAATGGCGCGACTCCGGGTCGGAGAAAAAATAGAGATGAACCCCGCTGCTGGCGTAGAAAACAGTTGCCGCCCAAGGCACGTCCTCCTGACATGTCCCAAGGGTCATCGTGTTATGGCCTTCCATGTAGTTTAGTATCTGCTGTTTGAGGTCTTCGGCCATAAGTTTCATTAAGCCATCAGCGGTCAGCTTTCAGCTTCCACCTCCACACTGACAGCTGATTGCTGGCGACTGATAGCTCATCTATCGTGGCAGTTGCCAGCTGTAGGGGAACCTTCGAATGAGCGGGGCCTTGCCCAATGCCTCCAGATTTGATGCCCCCACGCAGAGCATGGCCACTTTGATCTCATGAATGATCCCTTGCAAAAACTCCACCACCTTCCCTACCGACTTCAAGGCAGGAACCAGTAGTGGTTGTCCGATCCCCGAAATCTTTGCACCCAAGGCTATGGCCTTGGCCACATCCAGGCCACTTCGGATCCCGCCCGATGCCACCAGCTCGACGTCCGGCACCGCCTCCCGCACCATCACCAGCGCCTCCTCTGTAGGGATACCCCAGGTTGCAAAGGTAGCGTTAGTCGGCTTCCCTTTTTTCTCTGCCCGCTTGGCCTCCACTGCATACCAGGAGGTCCCTCCCAGACCAGCCACGTCAATGGCCCTAACCCCGGCTCGCCTTAGTCGAAAGGCCACATCGGCAGAGATCCCGCTGCCTACCTCCTTGGCCACAACGGGGACCGCGAGCTGGGAACAGACCTCAGCGATCTTCTCGGTGAGCCCCTTGAAGTTCCGGTTTCCCTCAGGTTGAACCGCCTCTTGCAAAACATTGAGGTGGAGGATCAGCCCATTCGCCCCGATCATCCCCACCGCCTGACGACACTGCTCGATTCCGTAGCCGTAATTGAGCTGTACTGCTCCCAAGTTGCCAAGTAGCAAAATGTCCGGGGCAACGTCCCGGACCTGAAAGGACTCAGCTACCCGAGGCTCTTCCAGGGCAACCCTTTGGGATCCAACGCCCATGGCCAAGCCTAGCTGCTGCGCAGCGCCTGCTAGGTTTCGATTGACCTTACGAGCTATCTCAAACCCTCCGGTCATGGAAGAGATCAGCAGAGGGGCCTTGATTGATCGACCGAGAAAGGTCGTTCTGAGGTCGATATCGTCGATATCGACCTCGGGCAGGGCATTGTGGAGAAAGGTGTAGTTGTCTAGGCCCGTAGCGTAAGGATAGGCAACCGCCTCGCCCTCCACACAGAGCTTAAGGTGCTCCTTCTTTCTGATTTGAGTTGCTGAGAGAAATTTTTTACCCCTCGTGGGCGGCATGGCGTGGCAAGGGGAGTTTAACGGCGCCTTTTTATGGCTTGGCTGCGCCGTCTCCCGGCGGACAAGGGGACAGGTTTCCCCGTCACTGCTTGCTTACCCGGGTTCAGACCCGTCGCATCGGACAGGGATACCTTCGCAGCATCAGGATGGCGTTTTAGCTGCTCATCGCTCCATCGCTCAAAGAGGTTGAGGTCGATTCCAAATTGGTCGAGGATACGGCTTATGGTTTGATTAATGACATCGTCGAGGGTCTTGGGCCGATGATAAAAGGCCGGGACAGGGGGAAAGATGACCGCCCCCATCCTCGTCAGGGAAACCATGCTCTCCAGATGCCCCAGATGGAGGGGCGTCTCTCGAGCCACCAAAACAAGCTTTTTCCTCTCCTTGAGCACGACATCTGCAGACCTGACCAGAAGATCCCCTCCCACGGAATGGGCAATCCCTCCCATCGATTTCATCGAGCAGGGCGCGATAACCATGCCCTCCGTTCGAAAAGAGCCGCTCGAGATACTCGCACCCACATTATTGATGTCGTGCACGACATCGGCCATGGCCTCCACATCCTTAACGGAGTAAGGCGTCTCCACCTGGATTGTCATCTTAGCCGCTTTCGTCAGGACCAAGTGTGTTTCAATATCATCTACCAGGGATAGAAGGTCGAGAATGCGAACACCGTAAATGGCCCCAGTGGCACCAGATATTCCTATGATGAGACGACGCACAGGAATCGTTCCTCCTATTTTCTAATTTCCTATAAATTGTAACGTAAGCCGATCCCCATCCTGTAGATGTAGCGACTCCTTGATAGGAAAAGGGGCAATGACCTCAACCTTATTGGCTGGATAGGAATCCACTTCAGGGATTAAAACGGCAACACGCATTCCATCCGCTCCGTCTTGAGAGAGCCCCTCAATTCTAGCCAGAAGACAGCGGGCGCGGCAAAACGAAGGCTCGGGCGGCACAATGTCCACTCCTTTTATCGACATTCGCAGATCATTCCAAAGCGCGACCTCTTGATCGGACAAAAGGCGAAGGTTCAACGTGCCCGCATAGGGAGTAAAGCCCAGCCTCTCCCGCAGAAGCCGCTGGACCCAATCCAGGGCCATGAAAGACGCCCCCTGACCTAAATCTGAAAAAACAACTCCAGTAATTTTCTTACCCTCTGGCATTCCTAATTGATTGAGCAGTGAATAGTCCGCCCGCCGCCTCTATTCACACTTTACTGCACACACCTCGTTACTTCCTAATGGTCTGAAAGAGACTTGGCCTTTCCCCCTCGCCGGACCTTGATGATCTCCCCAAGAATGGAAAGGGCAATCTCATCAGGTGTTTCTGTATTGATGGCGAGACCGATGGGGGCATGGACCCTCTGGAGGTCCTCTTCAGCGATGTTCTCCTCATCTCTAAATCTTTGAAAGCATGCCTTGATCCGCCTTCTGCTACCGATCATTCCGATGTACTTGGCCGGACCATGAATGACCTCGCGCAAACAGGGCTCATCGTACTTATGGCCCCGGGTGATCAGAACAATATAAGTCGTTGGAGTAATCTTTATTCCCTTAATGGTTTCTGCCATGTCCCCAACCAAAATCTCATCTGCATCGGGAAATCTCTCCCGATTGGCAAAGAGAATTCGGTCTTCAATGACGACCACATAATAATCTAAAATCTTGGCCATTCTAACAAGAGGGACGGCGATGTGTCCCGCACCGACGACGAGCAATTTGGGAGGAGAGGGGATGACCTCGAAGAAGATTTCCACCTTTCCTCCGGCACGAGGGAGATCTAACGGTACGAGTTTCGATTTCTCCTCCCGTAGGCGGGCCTCTGCCTCTTTGAGAATCGCCTCTTGAAGCTCCTCATGGTGGAAGGTAGCCTCGTGAACCCTTCCGTTATGAACCAGACATTTTTGACCTGATGTCACTCCTCCGTTCCCCTCAGCCTCGACCACTGTCACCAAGACTGCGGCAATGCCTTCTTGCTTGACCCGAATCAGATTTTCAACGAGACCTTTCATTCTCCTTCTCCAGCGTTTCCTCCCGTCCCTTCCACCAGGGGTCGATAAAGACATTCATAATTCCGCCGCAGACAGCCGGGCTGTCCGAAGAGATGTCATCGAGGAGATCCACTTGCACCATTCTAGGCTCTCGATTTCGAATAACCTCGATGGCCTCGCGCCGGACATCCGCCTCTCCACAACCGCCCCCTATCGTCCCTAAAATCTCCCCCCAGGCCGTCACCACCATCTTGGCACCGACCTCTCTTGGGGTGGACCCGCGTGTCGACACGATCGTCGCTACCGCCAGGGTCTCTCCCTTTTCCATGAACTCCTTGATCTGCTCAAATATAGAATCCATCTTCTAACCTCCTAGGCCACTAACTTTTGCATCGTGCGTCCCAGATTCACAAGGCTGTGGACATTGTGAACCGACAAAAAGAAATCCAGATAGGGAAGCGCAGCCTGCATCCCCTTACACAACGGCTGATAATTTTCACTAGCCAACAGGGGATTGAGCCATATGATCTTCTGACAACGCCTTTTTAAGTTTCGCATCTCCTGTTCCATTAGCCCTACGTCGCCGCGGTCCCAGCCATCACTGATGAGAACAACAACAGTCCGATGGGTCACCAGCCTGGGGGCATATTCCCGATTGAAGGTGAAAAGAGATCGGCCAATATTTGTACCCCCGGACCAACCCAAAACAGAATTGGAAATCCTTTCCAGGGCGTTTCCGATGTCCTTGGTGCGGATGAGATGCGTGATGCGAGTGAGCGAGGTACTGAAGACGAAGGTCTCCACACCCCAGAGCTCGTTCTGCAGGCCGTACATAAACTGGATCAAAAAGCGGCTGTAACAATCCATAGAGCCGCTAACGTCACAGAGGAGGACAATTCGCGTCTTTTTAATTCTCCTCTTTCGTGAGACGAACTCGATAATGTCTCCTCCAAATTTAATGTTCTTCCTCATGGTAGACCGTGGATCAATCTCGTCCCCTTTCGAGGCGCGCTTTTTCCGACGACTCACCTGCGTAGCAATCTTCGAGGCAATCAAGAGGATCGCTCGACTAATGGCCCGACTCTCCTCAATGCCCATCTCGCTGAAGTCCTTCTCGTTCAACGAATCGTGCGGGCTGTACGTGGGGAGAAAGAATGGGTCCGGTTCCCTCGCCCGATCCTCCTCCTGACTATTGGCCTGCGCCACCACATCTTCCAAGCTCCCTCCCGAGTCGTCGGACTCTTCACGAGACTCCTCCGAGGCGGGCACCGACATCTCCAGAGTCTCCGTCGGCTCCTCACCTGGAGCAAAGTCTTTCCAAAAGCAATCAAAGACACGGTCAAAAGGAAGAATATCCTCCTTCTCGGAGATCAGGTTGGAACGCAGGACCGAGTAAAAGTCCCCTCGACATGTGATGTCCACGAACTCCAGAGAGCGGCTGGCGTCGATCAACTGACTCAGCCCCACCTTGAATTCCAGGTCTTTAAGGACCCGGCCAAATGCAAGCACGTTGGCCAAGACCCCCCGGCCTCGAACGGCCGAGAAGCGATTGACCGCTTTGATTATTTCTTGATCTTGGAGCTGCGTCGCCATGCTACGTCTGGAACTCCATTGGATTATTGAAAATCTCGTCTAAATTCAATTTCTTGCCCGAAACCTCTGCCTGAAGATGATGGAGGTCCTCTCTATATTTAAATACGCACCCCATGGTCTCCTCCATGGTCTTCTCATCCAGCTCTTCCCGATGAAGGGTGATCAGTGCAGAGGCCCAATCAAGCGTCTCCGCAACTCCGGGACGCTTGTAGAAATTCATCTGTCGGACTTGCTGCATAAAAGCACAAATCTGTTTGGCCAATAGGTCTCGAATCTGCGGGTGCTTGGTCATCACAATCTCGTATTCCTTTTCAAAGGCGGGGTATTCGATCCAGTGGTAGAGGCAGCGGCGCTTCAGCGCGTCATGAATTTCCCGGGTGCGATTTGATGTCAGGAAAACATAGGGACGCTGCTTGGCGCGGATGGTCCCAATCTCAGGGATCGTGATCTGGAAATCAGAAAGGACCTCTAACAGAAAGGCCTCAAACTCCATGTCGGCGCGATCGATTTCGTCGATGAGAAGAACCGGCGGCGCAGAGCCGTCACTTTGAATCGCCTCTAACAGAGGCCTTCTAACAAGATACTCCTCAGAAAAGATCTCCGTCTCTACTGTCTTGCGGTCTCCGCCGCCAATCTCTTCCAACTTGATCCGCAGCATCTGCTTAGGATAGTTCCATTCGTAGAGAGCCGTGCTGGCGTCCAACCCCTCATAGCACTGAAGACGGATTAGGCCCGTTTCCATAACCTCAGACAGCACCTTGGCAACCTCGGTCTTGCCGACACCGGCCTCGCCTTCCAAGAGCACAGGCTTGCCCAAGTTAATGGAAAGATAGACCACGGTGGCCAGACTCCTGTCACAGATGTACTGACGACTTCTTAAGGCCTCCTGAATTTTTTCAATCGTCAGCTTCTTTGGATCCATGGGTACCCCTTATCTGCGCGTCAGATGATTAAGCGGAAGGGAGATTTAGGTTCTTCAGGGAATGGAGAATGGCTTCCAACACCCCGCCAGCAATGGCCCTCGCCTTATCCGAAATCAGGTAACAATACTCCCTTTCCCCCCTTGGATCAATGTCCCCGGCCTTTATTCCCTCTTCCACTTCAATGCCGTTCTCCAGCAATCCTCTCAAAACGCCATTAATCCGGGCACGGAGAGGATGACCATCCACCTTGGCCACAACATCCCCGGGACTTACCAGATCTCCTATCTCGTGCAAGGACTCGAAAAGGCCTTTCTGGGGAACCCTCAGGACCCTCTCATCGGTATATCCCGAAACCGGGGCCGGGACACCGGTGTTTTCCTCTGCCCTACCTTGCCAAAGGACCCTTCCGAGATGATGGCCCCGATTGGTCTCCACGACCGCATGAACATTAACCCCGGCCGTAAATCCCGGTCCTACGCCGACTACGACCTGTGCTTGGGACTTATCCGTTCCCATGTTCTTTTTAGCCATAATCGCATCCACCAGAACCGTGGGTCGCATGCTCTCCCAAACCTTTGCCTCAGGGTCGACAAGAAGCGGGATGCCGCCGTTTTTCCAAACCTTACTGGCTTCTCTGAGAGAGCCGACCCTAACCGCCTGAACCCCCTCCACTGCATGGGTTCCACGGTAGACCGCCTCGGCAAATGCCACAGGGCGGCGAACCGTGGTCGGCATAGGGACCTCGGTAATCAGTACCCTCATATGGCAGCAATGCAGGCGATAGGCAATCCCGCTTGCCATCTCGCCACCGCCCCTTAAGAGGACCTTCAGGTTAGCCAAGTTTAGCGCCATAGGCCCATTCGTTTCCGTCCATCGCAAGTCTACTTTAACCCACCTTTATTAGGCAAACAGTGAACGTCGCATAAGGCAGGGCAGCGTGAACCGGAACGACACCGCCCGCCTTTTCTTAGCCTTTTTTCTCCTCTTCTTTCTTCTCCTGTAGTTGTCTCTTCCAACCCAGAGTCCTAGCCTTGGCCCCAATACTCTCGGCCTCTGAAATCATCCCCTTACGCTGATAAAAAATCGACAGGCTCGTATAGGCCAGCTCATCCTCCGGGTTGACCTCGATCAGCCTCTTTCCCACTTCAATGGCCTCGTCCAGTCTGTCGTTGCTTGCGTATGCCATAGCCAGGGCATGCAGTGCATCGGAATAATTCGGATCTTCCGCTAATGCCTTTTGATAGGCCTCGATGGCCTCGCCCATTTTGTCCTCGGTGTAGAGCTCCATGCCGCGGTTGTAGTGTTCCTCTTTAGTCATCTCCCGTTCTCCTTACAGCTCTCATCATCAAAAAGGCCCGTTCCTCCCCACCCTCAATAAAAAGTCTAGCCCACACTTTGATGATCAGCAAATGCCACCGATTGGCACGTGTCCCAAAGAAGTGGGATGAGAAACGGCTTGACACTTTTTTGAATCCAACCCTATCATAAAAATCCGGGGCCTTCCCATGCGAGCGACACGGGATACAAGACAACTCAATTGGCTTTTAGCCTGGGCCGTCGTCATCTACGACAGCGGTAGCCCAAGGGGTATCTTTGCCTCCTTGACAGTCTTAGTTGAGAAACCTTTAATATTAATCAGCCGAGAGGTGGGCAACGTTAATAATAAAGGGGGCCTATGAAGTTCCTTCCTACCCAGCTTGCGTATTTCTTCAGCGAGCGAGGAACCCGACAGAATACCTGGGCGCTGCTCAAGTACCTGGTTTTTTTGGTCGGCGTCATTGTCGTTTACTCCGCGATCTTTCACATGATCATGCTACAAGAAGGGCAGGTCCACTCCTGGATCACATGCCTCTACTGGACGCTGACCGTCATGACCACGCTTGGTTTCGGAGACATCATATTCACTAGCGACTTAGGGCGCCTTTTCAGTATTCTGGTCCTGCTCTCTGGAATCGTGCTGTTGTTGATTATGCTCCCATTCACGTTCATCCGTCTTTTCTATGCCCCTTGGCTCGAAGCGCAGGTGCGACTCCAGGCGCCCCGCAAAACGCCCGAGAACGCCAGCGGGCATGTGGTGA
>JAZFYO010000008.1:0-4333 GCA_036443615.1 Binatia bacterium
CTCCGGAGTCAGAACCGGTTTTTGGTGCCTCTCAGCCACCTTTCGTACGGGTGAGGACTCTGTTCGCTGTCCCCTCCCTGCGGGCCGGTCTGGCCTCGTGACAACCCCAACAACAGGATCTGGTCCTGCCAAAAGTCCTTCAAGCGTAGCAGCTGCACAATTCGGTGTCCCCATAAAGACAATAGGCCAGGATACAGGCATGGTCCGCTAGACTTTAGACGATAGAGTGAAAAAGTCCAAGGATAGACATCTTTCAATAAAATATTGCACCTGTAGCGATGTCTCAGGGGAGTCGAACGTCTCTTGACAGATCATAAACGCTTTACTATTGTCCCTGCGGTCTGGTCCAGCCAGATGGATGTGGACGTTAGGGGGTATTTCAATGGATCCCGTGGAAAATGATATTTTGAAAGGAGGTCGTGGTGATAGAGCGAGTTAAATTAATTTGGGCATTTGTAATAGGTTTGACCCTCATTGCCGGTGGTGTGTCCACTGGTACGGCGGCAGAATTTTACCGAGGTAAGACCATTCGTATCATTGTGGGCTTCGGGCCCGGAGGTGGGTTTGATACCTACAGCCGAACGGTTGCACGTCACCTTGGCAAACATATACCCGGTAAACCGTCAATTTTCATTCAGAACAAGCCCGGGGCTGGGAGCCTTATCGCGGCCAATTACATGTATGTAAAGGCCAAGCCAGATGGCCTTACCATTGGCCACTGGGTCGGCGGGCTGGTCCTGTCAAAATACCTGGGAAAGAAGGGTATCCAGTTCGACCCACAGAAATTCGAGTGGGTCGGTGCCCCCGTGAGGGCCAGTGCTGTCTGCGCTCTTACCAAAGCAAGTGGCATCACCAACTTTGATCAATGGCTCCACGCGAAGAAACCAGTAAAGATAGGCTCATCTGGTCCGGGGGGCATAACGGATGGTATTCCGAGGCTCCTGAAACAAATTCTAAACCCCCCGCTACAAATTGTCTCAGGATACCTGGGCGGCACCGCATCGATTCGGTTGGCCGCCGAAAGAGGGGAGATCGACGGTGGGTGTTGGCCCTGGGAATCTATCAAGTCAACCTGGCGTCACGCACTGGAAACCGGCGACGTGAACATCGTGGTACAGTTGCTTCCAAAAAAGCATCCGGAGCTTCCAGATGTAGCGAATCTCATCGACTACGCTAAGAGCGACACAGACCGCCAACTTATTAACGCTGGGATCCATGGTCCCGGTGAAATGCTCTACTCTTACTCTCTGTCTCCAGGCACGCCCAAGGAGCGGGTAAAGATCCTGCAAGTAGCCTTCATGAAGACGATGAAAGATCCCGAGTTCTTGGCGGATGCAAAAAAATCCAAGCGGGATATCAACCCAGTGAGCGGCGAGGAAGTGACAAAGATCGTTGCCGGGTACGCCAGGCTGAACCCCATCGTTGTAGAAAAATTGAGCAGTATCTTCATACCCAAGCTATAACGGTTTACGAAATGTGAGTCCTTTCGGGGCGCCGTATTCTAACGGCGCCCTGCATTCCCTAAGGAAATTTTTCTATGGTTGAGATGCTCCAGGCATTCATTGGCGGGTTCTTCCAGGTTTTTACAGCTACAACCTTCACCCTAATGATCTTGGGCATCGCCATCGGCTTTGCTGTGGGGATTTTGCCCGGTTTGGGGGGAGCGGTTACCCTGGCTCTCATGCTCCCCTTTATTTACAAAATGGATGCCACCGAGGCCTTTGCCTTTTTACTAGGGATGGCGGCGGTGACAGCAACTACAGGAGACATCACCTCCATCCTATTCGGCATTCCAGGCGAGGCGATTACTGCATCTACCATTGTAGATGGTCACCCGATGGCGAAAAAGGGTGAAGCGGGACGGGCCTTGGGAGCTTCCCTGATGAGCTCGCTTGTGGGTGCTATTTTTGGTGCCTTCGCCTTGGCGTTAGCCATACCGGTTATCCGTCCCCTGGTCCTTTCGATCGGTTCGCCCGAATTTTTCATGCTTTCGATGCTTGGAGTTACCTTCCTGGCCTCCCTGAGCGGTAGTGCCGTGGTTAAAGGGCTTACCGCTGGGGTAATAGGCCTCATGATCGCCACAATAGGACTTGATCCTTTGTCGGGCATTGAAAGATATACTTTTGACAGTCTTTACCTGTGGGATGGAATCCGTCTGGTTCCGGTCACGTTAGGGCTCTTTGCACTCCCTGAGATTATCGATCTGGCGGTCAAGAGGACCAGCATTGCAGAGGCGGAGGTGGGCAAGCTGGGTGGTGTGATGGAAGGGGTTAAGGACACCTTTCGACACTGGTGGCTTGTTCTACGATGCAGCGCCATAGGCACCTATATTGGTGTCATTCCAGGCATGGGAGGAGCCGTTTCGCAGTGGGTGGCGTATGCCCATGCGGTCCAGTCCTCCCCTGATAAGGGGCGCTTCGGGAAGGGGGCTGTAGAAGGAGTGTTAGGGCCCGGTGCAGCCAATAATTCAAACCTAGGAGGGGCTTTGATCCCCACCATTGCCTTTGGTGTGCCAGGCAACGTTACTATGGCCATTCTCCTCGGAGCCTTCATCATCCAAGGGCTCGTCCCCGGACCGCCCATGCTGATTCCCGAGAGCGACGGGGGTCATCTCACCTTAACCTTCTCATTTGTATGGATCGTCGTTGTCTCGAATATCATCACAGTGACGGTCTGCTTTCTCTTTCTGAGACAAATTACAAAGATCACAGAGGTGAGAGGCAGCCTGATCATCCCTTTCCTCCTGTTGTTGGTTTTTCTCGGAGGCTTCGCCACAAGAAATGCCTTTGGGGATCTTTTTGTCGTTTTGTTATTTGGAGTCCTAGGTTGCGTGATGGTGCAGCTGAATTGGCCTCGTCCTCCGCTCCTCTTAGGCCTTGTACTAGGGCCCTTGGCAGAGAACAACCTATTTCTCAGCACTGACAATTATGGCTTTGCCTGGGTTACACACCCCGGCGTTGTATTTATTTTCGCACTGATTTTGCTTGGTACATTCTTTCCTTTGATGCGCAAGTGGCGTGCTACACGGCCCGGGTTTACCCAGGAGGATCTGCCCAAGACTGCTAATGTCTCTCGTTGGGATCCGCTTTTTTGTCTCGTGGTCGTGGCGCTCTTTGCCTGGGCTCTATTGGAGACTAAGGATTGGAGCATACGAACCGGATTATTTCCCCGGGCCGTTGGGATCGCGGGTTTGACGCTTGCCCTTGCTCAATTGTACCTGGCCTTCAGGATTACCTTTAAAGAGGGGGCTGTGAATCCGGCTAAGGTGGTGGACACTGAGGCGGCGTTGGTCCGCCAGCGCACGATTAGCATCACGGGCTGGATTCTCGGTTTTTTTGCTGTCATTTGGTTGCTTGGCTTCTCTATCGCCGTTCCACTTGTTACCTTCCTTTACCTTAAGCTGGGTGCAGGAGAGAAGTGGCCGATTACCGTTATTTTGACGATGCTCGCCTGGGTGTCCTTCTACGGTCTTTTTGACTACACCCTCCATGTGCCTTTTCCGGAAGGCTTGCTCTGGGAATGGCTGGCTGGATGGATGAAATCTACGAGCGTGTCTTAGCCTCTCGCGTGGATGCTTGGGTGATTTAAAGGGGAGCTGGCGCGTGTGCGTTGAGAGGTTTCCTGACCTCCCGACGGCTAATGCTCAAGAGTAGATTTGTTTCACTTAGATCATTATTTGGTGAGATTCTGACTCTAGCTTTCCTTCACGCATCCTCTTTTTTAGTCTTCTAGTGTAGAGCTCGCGCTTTAGGCGGCTGATGTGATCGATAAAAAGTTTCCCATCGAGGTGGTCAATTTCATGCTGTAGGGCCACGGCCAAAAGACCCTCCGCGTCCAGCTTCACCTCTTTCTCTTTTTCATCAAGACCCACCACTTCCACCTGAGCTGCCCTTTCCACCTCAGCCGTGAAATCGAATACGCTTAGACAGCCCTCTTCCCAAACCACCTCTCCCTCCGCATGCTGAATGACTGGATTAACGAGCCTGATCAAGTTCTTACCGGGATTCTCATAGTCTACGTCCAAAACGATGATCCGCTCCAACTCCCCTACCTGCGGAGCTGCCAGTCCCACTCCAGGGGCGGTGTACATGGTTTCCACCATGTCATCGATCAGGCGAATGGTATCGTCCGTGAAGGCCTCTACAGGCTCGGAGATTTTCTTCAGAATGGGATGGGGATATCTGAAAATTTCCAGAACTGCCATCTACAAATTTATAACATGTTGTAAGGATCCACATCAACGAGGAGGCGGACCCTGCCACGAGGTTTTAGTGACCTCGCCTTATTGGCTAGCTTAAAAAGATGTGGACCCTTTTGCCCCTTTAGCAGGTTC
>JAZFYO010000009.1:0-9327 GCA_036443615.1 Binatia bacterium
TAATTAAGCAGCCGGGGAACCAGCAGGAGGTCTTATGAAGGACGCAGAGTTTGTTTTTAGAGATGGACCCAAGGGATTTGTGAGAGTTTGGAGAAAGGTGATCATGGACCCTTGGGAGTTTTACCGAGAGATGCCCTCAACTGGAGGATTCGAAAATCCCCTAATTTTTCTAGCCATCTCAGCCATCTTTTACTTTCTCCTGAGGTTAGCCGTCTTCGGTCTGGCTAATGCGGTCAATGCCTTCTTCTTGATTAGTCTGGCTTACATCTTCGGCCCGGGCATTCTGATGCTCGCGTGTCAATTCCTCTTTGAAGGAGAGGGAGACTATGAAGGGACCTTACGTATATGTGCCTATGCTGGGGCCACTCTGATGCTTGCCTGGATACCCGTCTTGGGTATTTTCGCTTATCTGTACAGTTTTTATCTCGTATTCCTAGGTACTCAGAAGGTTCACAGATTGGATACAACCAAGGCCGCCATCGCAACCCTTGCCACAATCTTGGTCACGACGGCTATTGTGTTCTTTGTGCTAGGAGAAGGTAGGGTTCGCCACCCGATTATGTAAGGGGAGCTTAAAAGCTCTCGTCTTCAACGTCCGTGCTAGCCATTCTCCGGTAACCTCTTTCTTCCTCACCCTTATTGAGGAGTCTGTTTTCTTTCTCCGTTTCTTCTTGGCACCTGACGCACAGGCGGGTGAATGGAAGGACCTTGAGTCGAGCTAATCCAATCTCTCCATCGCAGCGTTCACAACCGCAGTCACACATCCCGTAGGTTTTAGAGTCGATGCGTTGCAGGGCATCGTCAATGGCTACCAACTTTTCCCTCTCCCGATCGCTCAGGATCATGTTGATCTCGCGATCTCTCTCGTCACTCGCTAGGTCATAGGTGTCACGGCCCTCATCCTTACCCCCTTCGCTCTCTCCCCTGACACCATCCTGGATTTCGCGAAGAACCTGTTTTTTCATTTCCAGTAGGGTATCGCGGGCCTTTTTAAGAAACTCTTTTCTCATATTGGTCCTCTCACGGGCCCAGATTTGAACAGCCAGTATGCCATCAATTTCCTATCACGGCAAGAGACATTTATGACCCAAGCTCCACGATGTCGACCCCATCAGGGATCTGCAGATTGAATATGGAATCTCTTAATCCGACTCCCCTTTGCATTGAAGAAAATCGAATAGTGGTGACGTTCCCTATGGCATCCTCGATCTGGACCCAAAGAATATCGAACTCCTTTATCTCGATCCCCAAGAGAAAGTCACCTATTCCTTCCATGGCCTCCTTTGGGGTCAGGCGCACCACATAATACTCCTTATCGGTAGAGACTAAAGTTGCTTTAAAATCCCTCTTTAGGTCTCCGATGCCGAGCAAAAAGGAGAGGGGAGTATCCGAGCGGATTGCGTAGCTGAGGCGGCTCTTTATAACCTGCTTTTGCTCCGGCTGGTAATAATAGAGATGCTTCCCATCCGCGAGGAACACCTGCCCTTTCGGCTCATTGTAACGCCACAGCATCTTGCCGGGTCTGCGAAAGTAGACCTTTCCCCAAGCCTTAACCCTTCTATTCAGTGTCTTCAGTTTTGTTTCTTGGAAAAAGTCCGCCACAAAATCAACAGTAGAATCGTATCTCTTCTGTAGGCCCTCAACCACAGACTCTGCGTCTTTTATCTCCGCCGCAGCCGCTGCAAGGTGCTGAGAGAAGATTGGGAACGTCAGGGTAGCTAATAAAAAGAAGGCTGATATTGCTGGCTCATTTTCGAATCGGAGTTTATTCTTCGATTTTTTTCGCATAGACCTCTCGCGGCTTTGCCCCATCTGCTGGTCCTACGACCCCATCTCTCTCCATTTGCTCAATCATTCGAGCGGCCCGGTTGTATCCCACCCGTAACCTTCTCTGTATCATGGAGATCGATGCCTGCTGGGACTCCCCCACCAGTGAGACGGCGAGATCGTACATTTCGTCGTAGTCGCCATCTCCATCCATGGCCTCCATCTCTTTCTTGGTCTCAAAGACCTCTTGACGGTAGCGGGGTTTTGCCTGCTGTTTGACGAACTCCACGACCTTGCGGATCTCTCGATCGGAGACATAGGCGCCGTGGATACGAGTAAGCCGCGCGGTCGCGGGGGGGAGGAAGAGCATATCCCCGTCTCCTAAAAGACGTTCCGCGCCTATGGAATCAAGAATCGTCCGGGAGTCGACCCGAGAGGTTACTTGGAGAGAGATACGGGCAGGGAAGTTGGCCTTGATCAACCCCGTCAGCACATCCACTGAGGGACGCTGAGTTGCCAGAATCATATGGATGCCTGCGGCCCTTGCCTTCTGAGCAAGACGGGTGATGTATTCCTCTACATCTCGGCTTGCGGTGATCATGAGATCGGCTAGCTCGTCCACCATAATGACGATTCGCGGAAGCCTTTCATGCACCAGGGGAGCTTTCTCATCCAAGTCTCCTCCGTTCCCCGTGCTCTCCATTGCTGTTTCTTCCATCTTTCCAAGGTCGATCACCTTGTGGTTTTCTGTTTCCTTGGCTAGAATACGATTATAGTGGTCTATGTTTCTCGCCCCCTTATCGAGCATCAAACGATAACGGCGGTCCATTTCCTCCATGGCCCAAAACAGGGCCGCGGTGGCCCTTTTGGGTTCGATCACCACCGGTGCTAACAGGTGGGGGATACCCTCATAGACAGAGAGTTCCAGCATTTTGGGATCGATCATAATAAACTGAACATCCTGTGGAGTGGACTTGAACAGAATGCTCAGGATCATGGCGTTGATGGTGACTGACTTCCCAGCCCCCGTCGCTCCCGCGACCAGCATGTGAGGCATCCGGGCCAGATCGGTTAGAAAGGGCGAACCGGAAATCTCCTTTCCCAGGGCGAGGGTCACCTTCGACTCAGCGCTTTGAAAGCCGTCGTTATCAAGGATCTGTTTAAGAAAAACCTTCTCTCGCTTCGGATTGGGAATTTCAATACCGACCACCGACTCCCCCGGGATCGGAGCTAATATCCGTACGCTCACAGCGCTTAGCGCCATGGAAAGGTCATCGGCCAAAGTAACGATCCGCCTCACTTTCACGCCAGGGGCAGGCTTAAACTCGAACATGGTGATGACCGGTCCGGGACGTACGGCAACGACCTCCCCCTCGACACCGAAATCCGCCAGCTTCTTCTGCAAGATAAGCGAATTGGCCTCGAGGGTTCCCTTGTCGATCTTTACTTGCCCTCCTTCCGGAGAATCTAAAAGAGCAAGGGAGGGAAGGTTATATCCCTGATCTATATCGGGAAAATCGAAATGTTCCTGTGCCGGTGCCGGCTTTTTCTTGATTCTCTTTGGTAGCTCCTCCTTGACTTCCTCTTTTAGAACAATTGGCGGCGGCTTAAACTCCCTCTCTTTTTTCTTATTCTCGGCTTTTCTTTTTTCTCTTAATTCATGAAGGAGCACGTGAAGTGCTTTGACAGAATTCCAGGCACGTATTAGCAGAGCTCCCGATATTTTTGTTATCCCTTTAATCGAGCTGACGATCGAGCTCTGGGAAACCAGCATGATTGTAAGGAGCGAGAGGGAAAAGATAATTAGGTAGACCCCTCCGTGACCGAAGAGGGGGAGCAGGATCTCCGTGGAAAAGCCTCCCAGGATCCCGCCCGTCTCCCTTGCGGTTGGTGATTCACGCAGAAGACTCAACAGGATGGTAGCAGTCCAAAGGAAAAGCGCATACCCACTAGCTTTAACAATACGGTGACCCTTTTGGGCTTCACGAAATAAATGGGTGGACACGATTAAAAGAAAAAGCGGGAGGAGATAGGCCGAGAGTCCCAAACCTTGAAGCAGGAAGTCTGCGAGGTAAGCGCCAACGACCCCACCCCAATTGCTGGTGTTCAGGCTGCCCGAGGGCGTGTTGAAGGATCGGTCTCCCGGGTCATAAGAGAAAAGACTCAAGACGAGGAGGACGGCGATGACGCCAATGGCCACCCCCCAGATCTCTCGCATAAGCCTGGAGCCCCTTGCCATGTTTCCCTCCCTAGATTGAACTCACAATATCTAGGAACTTAGTTTCCACTTGAGATAACCCCCTTAGCAATTAGCCGGAAAGATTCAGGGCGCTCACATCTCCATGATCAGGGGGAGGATCATGGGACGTCTCTCAAGGGTTTTATAAAAGTATCGCCGGAGCGTTTTTCGCACCTCCTCTTGAAGCTCCGCAGGGTCGGTCCGGGTCTCCTGATTGAACCCTCTCAAGGTCTCCAGGATCAGCCCCTTGGCATGCTCGAGGACCTCCTCTCCGTGTTCAGCGCGCATAAAACCACGTGATATAAGATCGGGCCCCGCCACCAGCTCACCTGTCTGCTGATGAATCGACATGATGACTAGGACCACACCGTCTTCTGAGAGGTGGCGCCGATCTCGGATGACCATGTCTTCCACGTCTCCCACTCCCTTTCCATCGATAAAGACTTTCCCGGTAGAAACGGGGTCCGCTCGTCTGGCGCTATCGGGAGATAATTCTAAGACTTCTCCATTTTCTAAAAGAAAACAGTTTTCCTCAGGGATCCCCACTCTTTGTGCCAGTTGAATATGCTTGACCAGATGGCGGTACTCTCCGTGGATCGGGACAAAGTAGCGAGGTCTGGTGAGGTTCAGCATGGTCTTCAGTTCTTCTTGGCTGGCATGACCGGAGACATGGATTTCTGAGACCTTCTCATAGTGGACTTCTGCCCCGCGGCGGTAAAGGCGATTGATCATGTTGGTGATGATTTTTTCGTTTCCGGGAATAAACTTCGCCGAAAGGACAACAGTATCTCCACGCTCCATCTTGATCCACCGGTGGTCATCTAAGGCAATCCTGTGGAGAGCAGAAAGCGGCTCTCCTTGACTACCGGTAGTCAGAAAGACAGCGCGATCGCGCGGCAGGTCCTGCCACCTCTCCCTCTCGGTTATCACCTTGGCAGGGAGCCGAAGGCATCCCAGATCTGAGGCGATCTGGGCGTTCGTAACCATGCTCCGACCACTCAGGATAAGAGTGCGTCCCAGCTGGTCCGTCAAATCAGCGACCTGTTGAATGCGCGGGATGTTGGAGGAGAAAGTCGCGACAAAGATCCTCCCACGGCATTTCTGAAAGAGTTCCTCCAGGTTTTTTCCCACCTGCCGTTCCGATGGGGTGTGGCCTTCCCGTTCCACATTGGTGGAGTCGGAAAGGAGAAGGAGTACCCCCTTCTCTCCATAGGCGGCAAATCTCTGAAAATCGAACGCCTCGCCGTCCATGGGGGTGTGGTCGATCTTAAAATCTCCCGTGTGAATCACCACCCCTACTGGAGTCTCAATCGCCAGGGCCACACAGTGGAGGAGGCTGTGAGTCACTCGGATTCCTTCCAGCGTAAAGGGGCCCAGCTCCCAACGGACACCTGGGGTGATCTCCCGCAGATCCGTTTTGCTTTCGAGGCGGTGTTCCCGGAGTTTATTGCGCAATAGACCGAGGGTGAGAGGGGTGCCAAAGATGGGCGCGCTGAGATTTCTTAGAATATACGGGAGGGCACCCATATGATCCTCATGGGCATGGGTAAGAACAATTCCGTGAAACTTTTTCTTTCCCTCCAACAGATAGCCCACGTCCGGAATAAGCAGATCAATGCCCAAGAGGTCTGCCTCCGGGAACATCAAGCCGCAATCGATGGCGATGACCGATTCGCCATGCTCTATGAGCATCATGTTCGCTCCGAACTCTCCCAGCCCGCCTAACGGAATTACCCTTATGGGGTCCATAAAATCCCTTACACCTCACCCCAGTTCTGTGCTGGGAGTAGAGCCACGGGGGAGTTTGATTCGCTGCCGCTGGAGTCAGCTCGACGGAGTAAATGGGTTTCCATCTCGGCCCTCACCCGGGTTAAAAGAGGCTTTAGTTTTTCCGGGCGAACCGGATCTATCGGAACGGGCTCGCTCACCACGACTTCTATTTCCCCGCTTCTGACGCGCCAGTCCTTCCTCGGTAAGATAGTTCCAGAACCGTTTATGGTTATAGGAACAATGGGTGTTTGTGTCTTAATGGCAAGAAGGAAGCCGCCCCTCTTGAAGGGGAGAAGTTTCCCGTGGCGGCTGCGGGTTCCCTCGGGGAAGACGACCACCGATATCCCTTTCTTGATCCTATCTCTTGCCTTTCTCAGGCTGGTCATGGCCTTTGAAAGGTTAGATCGGTCCACGATGATGTGCTTGGTAGTCCACAGGACCCAGCCGAACAAAGGGACCCAGAGAATCTCCTTCTTCGCAATCCATCGGAGTTGGAATAGGGGTAGAGCGTGAACCAAGGCCGGAATGTCAATGTAGCTCTGGTGGTTGGCAATAAAAATATAGTGGCGGGTTGAATCCAGTTTCTCCAGACCTTGAACACGCAGACGTATCCCACTTAGTTTTAAAAGTGCACTGGCCCAGAATCGGCTAATGCTGTAGCCAAGCTTTCCATAATGGTCGAAGGGCGCCAGAAGAAGAATAATGAAACAAGTTGGGATAGTTAGTAGACCTATGAGAAGCAGCTTAAGGCTGTAGGGCATTAAAAAGACTTATTATTTCCACGGGCAAAACGGAATAATTGCCAAAAAAGCATATTAGCCCAACATGTGGTAAAAAGCAATAAAACTTGCAGTGGCATCGTCCGCGGATTTTTTTATTGACTAAAGAAAATCCAGGCATTAAGCTCCCTTGGGGCTTGAGTCATCACCGTTCACTGACTTGCGTCCGTGGCTTTTGAGCGCCCTGTGGAGTAATGGCCCACGACTCCACGGGGGAAGTCCGGAACACTCATCATCCCCGCCCGTCGAGAGCCTCTGGGTCGAGCGACGCTCACGCACGGGGCGTTCTGTGGTATGGGGTAAACGGAATGCGTCGGAATTCGATTAAGATGTGAGAGGTTTCCATGTCAGTAAATAAAGTGATCCTCATAGGTAACCTGGGCAGAGATCCAGAGGTCCGTTTTACCTCCAATGGCCGGGCAGTGGCGCGGTTCTCCATCGCCACTACCGACGTGTGGAAAGATGCCGAAGGTAACCGTCAAGAGAGGACGGAATGGCACAATATTGTGGTCTGGGGGAAACAAGGGGAAACCTGCGCTCAATACCTGTCCAAGGGGAGGCAGGTCTATGTTGAAGGCAGCATTCGTAATTCGTCCTATGACGACAAGAGCGGGAACAAGCGCTATGTGACTGAAATCGTAGCACAGAGAGTTAGGTTTTTGGGAGGAGGTGGCGGGACACGCCTTGCACCGGAAGCGGAAGGTCAAGTCCCTGGGGAGGCTCCCGCCAGCGGAGAGCCCGCACCTATTGATGACGATATCCCCTTCTGATCGATCCCCATAATCGATAGGGATTCCTAAAACAAGAGGTGCTTGGCCAGATTCTACTCAGATTGCTTCATTTCGGACCCAGCACGAGAATCATGCCGCGGTCGTGAATCCCTCAGGGTTTTCCCTGTATCTGTTATCCTAGATCTTCCAAGATCTTCCAAGCCACAGGGTCATTTGGGGGTTTCTAGCTATTGCCCTCATCTCCTTAGCTGTCTTGCTGACGGTCAAACATGGACTTGGCGTCGTGCCCGAAACCCTCAAAGTGCGCCTTCCGAGCGGAGGTTGACCAGAATAGCCCCGGCCACGCTCATAACCGCTCCCACCGGTACGCGCCAAGTGATGTTCTCTGCTTTCCGAAGTAGGAGTAATGCCAGCAAAACGACAAAAAGCGGAGAGGTTTGGATGAGCGCCAGCACCCTGAATACTTCACCGAGTTGAAGGGCGCTCGCATAAAATAATTTTCCACATCCTTCGATGAGGCCGAAAAGAAAGAAGTGCTTCCAGCCCATCTTCACACCCCCTGGGATTTTTTCGCCCAAGAAGATCAGAGTGTAACCAGCTACAACCAAAAACCCCACCAACAGACCAACCGTGGTGCCTGCGATGGCATTTGGGAATGACTGGATCCCCATTCGCCAGAAAACGGCGGCAAGCCCGGAAACGATAGCGGCTCCAAGAGGCCACAGCGCGTCGCCCCGTTTCCAGCGCCCCTCGGTCTTTCCCGATGAAAGCAAACCGATTCCTCCGATTACCAAGAAGATGCCGGCCAAGTGGTACCACGCGGGCCGCTCGGCCAAAAATATGATTGCTAGCAAGGCGGCGAACAGCGGAGAACTCCCCTTGATAGGGGCAGCGCGGGAGACCCCGACTTTTGAAATCCCGATGAAGTAGAGGATGAAGAACAGTCCCGGGTTGCAAGCACCGCCCGCCGCCACCCAAAAGTAGTGCATCCCCAGGGAAGGAAACTCCGCTCCGGTAAGAAGAATTAGCAAGCCAAAAAACAGTAGGGAGCTCACCAAGGCGATCATCGACCCGACAAAGGGATTGGCGCGCTGGAGGCCGAACCGTGCGATCATGTCGGCGAAGGCGTAGGCGATGGCAGCGCCGAAGGAGAAGAGCAGGGCTGTGTCGAGAAACATGGTGTCTTCGTCCATCCATATTATCTCCTGCACTGAGGATGCAAGAGTTGTGAACCTGCCTAGCGGGAATCGAGCGCCGTGATCTGAAGTGCGGATCCCTTGACAAGCTCTAGGAGATTGGTAGATTCAGGCGAAGTTGTAGAAGAAAAGGAGGGTAGGAAACATGGCCAAGGCCAAGAAGAAAATCAATGTCGAAAGTGCGGAGGCGGTGTTGGGTCTCCACTGGTTCGTCGCTAAAGGCGAAGGGCTCTTCGCAGAAGAGGGCCTGGATGTAGAGATACTCCTACCCGGTGTCCGTGCTACTGCGTTCTCCATGGACGATCCGCGCGCTAATGACCACCACCTGGTGAACTCCATGAACTATCAGTTTCTCTTTGAGCAAAAGAAGGTAGATGTCGTTCGGGCGTGTGAGTGGGGGCAGATCCGTCGGGCCTACGATAGCAAACGCGGTTGTCCGATTGTCGGCAAACGCCCCGCTGTGGTATGCCAGGGCATCTACGTGCGGCCGGGCTCTCCCATCAACACTGCCTATTACCTAGCTGGGAAGACAGTGGGTGTCCAATTTCACCAGGGTTCCCACTATTTGACGCTCTCGATGCTGGAGGGGTTCCTCACACGGGATGAGATGAAGGTCGTTCATGCTGGCACAGTCCGAGAGCGCTACGAGGCTTTGATGGAGGGAAAAGTAGAAGCAGCGACCCTTATGGAGCCCTGGATCACGCTGGCGGAGAAGAATGGCTGCAAGAAGCTTGTCGAGGGTCATTACGTCGGGGTAGAAAACGCTTCCTATGATTTGGATTCCGAGGCCTTCCAGGCCATGATGCGGGCCATAAGGAAGGCGGTCCGGCTCATCAATGCCGATA
>JAZFYO010000010.1:0-4684 GCA_036443615.1 Binatia bacterium
TGGCAGCCTCTGCGAAGCTGAGGAAAAGCAGCATCGAGTGTTTGAGCGCAGCGAGTTTCGAGGCTGCCCGAAGCGAGCAGCTAAGGCTTCCCGCCGAGGGGCCACTGAAGCGAAGGGATGGCAGCTCGTGTAAAAGCACGCTCAATCCCTTGCCAGGACTGGGGTTCACAACTCACGGAACCACACTTTTCGTAAACCCCGTACCATGGACTTACGTCCTTGGCATTGAGGCACTCCCCTTGTAGGGAGTTCGAAACATTTACCCCGTGAAATAGGGACTAGAGCAGTCTTTAAAGTCTCGACAGAGGAGATTATTTCACGGGGTGAATCCCCGCGCTCACCCCGATCCGACAAAATGAGCAAACTACGTACGATCCCGGACCAGACGATTCAACCTCGACGCCTTATCCTGGCTGTTCTTTTCGGATCGGGGCTCACGCACGGGGCGTTCTGTGGTACGGGGTAAATGAGCCGTCCGTTTCGGAAGCGGCAACCTGGGCTTGTCATAGTATATCTGTTACCTCTGCAACGATGCTAGGATAAGTTATTGGAATTCGTCCTGAGGAGGAGAAGATTATTAGCAGAAGTGTGTTTGCCTTGAATATTATCGTGCTTGGGTTTGTCCTTAGCACCTCGCTATGCCGCGCGGCATCGCTTGTCCTGGAGGCAGAGGACTTCCGGGTCCTGAGCGGCGATTGGAAGGTTGGCGATATCACCCAGAACTATTACAGCGGGACATTCGCAAACACGTTCCTTTGCGGCCAGATGTTTCTCGGTGCTCCCGAACAAGGAGTCTATTCGGAGGCTGTGATGGACGTCGAGATACCTGAGGCCGGCGATTACCTGTTGTGGACTCGCTACGAGCATCCCTCATACTTTGCCGTAGAACACGGCGTGAGGGTCCTGCAGAACGGCAACGCCGTGTTTGACCGGAAGTACGGAGCATTTGAAAACCAAAAACTCTGGCCCTTTGGGGAAGGCATGAGGGCTCAGGTGCTTTTGCGTTGGGGCGGGGGTGACAATATCGTTTGGGGCCGTCTCGAGAGCCGATCCGTCTGAAAAAGGGCCCGGCGCGCATCGTCCTGTATAAGGAGCGTCAACACGAGGGAGCGGAATTCTTGGTTCGAAACGAGGAAGGCCAGGTCATCGAACCTCTCGGTCCTGCCCGGAGGAACATCGACCTTGTTTATCTTACCACCGAGCTCGGCGAAGCCGATCGACAGAAGTCCGCCACTTACCCGCTTAACGACAATTGCTCCCAGGCTGGAAAGGTTTTTGTTCGGGTAAAAAATCCACTGGATGCCAGGTATCCGATCACCGGAGCGCTCAGCCATCATAAGACGCACAATCCTTACTGGAACTACCCGCGTAAGAAACTTCCCGCGGTTATCTCGAAGTTGGGGGCAGAATCACCTTCTTTGCCGGACCATTGGATCGGGCCGGGACAGAGCAGTCCCTGGGTCGAAATTGGCAGCGGCCTCGACGGCTTGAGTCTCTGGCAAGAAGTAACCTTCACTGTCAACTATCTAGTTCCCGAGGGCCAGAGAGCCCCGGACGATATGAACGTCACGGTAGAGTTCGCTTCCGACGGAGAAGGAAAAAACGTTATCCAATCGGATCAATATCGGATGCGCAGGCGAAGCTTCGTTTGGGAAATACCCGGCAACTTCAAACGGGCCAGAGCTCATACCCTTGAAGAACTTCATCGGGATCTGCTGGCGTGGCTTAAGAGTCTTCCAACGGCCGGCAGAATGCCGAGACTCATACCCGTTTATGGAGTTTTGGGCGGACTCTGGCGCGTCGGTAGCTTTTCCAGCGATGAGTTTTTACGCCTTCGTACGGAGACGGGTTTTTTGCTGGGACGCAATGTGTGGAAAAAGAAGGAGGTCCCTCCTGGCCTGGAACGAAAATTTCCGGTTCCCGACGGGAAACTCCTCTCAATAGACGTGAGAGGGGTTCCTACCGGTGAGCTCGAAGCCTACTTGAATGCGTTAGACAACAAGGAACGGATCCGGGTGGTTTCTTTCGGCGATGAGATCGAGATCGAGGGCTACGACCCACATAGCAGGCAAGACAACAAATGGTTCCATGAATATTTGAAAGACACGGGTATGTCACCAGGCGACCTGGGTCTCGGCGAATGGGATCAGGCCAGGCTTGTTGATGAGTCTGAAGCGTTCAAAAAGCCGAGGCTCTACTATTGGAGCCGGCTATTCAGTATTGACAAGGGCATTGAAAAACTGGCCCGGCGCACGAGGACAGTTGAAAAAGTCTTGGGGCCGGGAGTCTACACCGGAGCCAACTACTCCCCGCACTCGCAGTATTGGCCTCGCTTCGGGCAGTGGGTCCGCCTCTTCAGAAAAAAGGGCATGACCATGCCCTGGAGCGAGGACTACATCTGGCAGATCCCCGAATTAAGCCCGCAGGCTACCGGCTACCTGCTCGATGTCTTTAGATGTGCCGGTAGAGTGGAAAAGATGCCCATCCATTTCTACACGATGCCCCACTGGCCTGGAAACACTCCGAAGGACCTGACCCTCAGTTTTTATTCGGCCCTGGCGCACGGCAACAAGGTGATCAATTACTTTGCCGCAGTGCCTGTTTACAACTACACGGAGAATTACGTTTCCTGGGAGGCGCGGGAGACATGGAAGGCCATACGTGACTTGACCCATGATGTCGGCCTTGCCGAAGACATTATCTGGAAAGGGGAGGTCCGACCTTCCCAGGTAGCCATTCTACTGTCGCATCCGACCGACATCTGGGAAGCTGCAAAGGGGTCTTCTATTTACAATTTCGAGCGCAAGAACATCTACTATGCCCTGAGACACGCGCAGGTTGTGGTGGACTTCATCACCGAGGATGATCTGATTGACGAGTCTGCAAACGGATACAGGGTCATCTACTTTGTCGGATCCCACATTCGGCGGGCGGCCGCCGAGAAACTTCGCGAATGGGTGGCCGCCGGGGGCATACTCTTCAGCGTCGCCGGCGGAGGATTCCTCGACGAATATAATCAGCCTATGGATGTGCTTGCCCCGGTATATGGGGTAAAGAGTGAATCTCTCATCGTCACAGAGAAGAACCTTTGGGCAAAGCAGCTATTCCAATGGTTGCGGCCGCTATCGTATTTTTCATACCTCGGGATATCTGCGAAAGTGCCGGCATATATCGCTCGGCAGGAGATAAAGCCTGATACTGCGATTGTAGTGGGACGGTTCAGCGACGGCAAAGCTGCGGTCGTTCAAAATGGCTTCGGGAGCGGGTTGGCAACGCTGGTCGCCGCTTTTCCCGGCTCTGCCTATATTCATCAAGCGATACCCAGGCGCCCCTGGGACAGAAGCACTTCTGATGACGGTTTCGCTCATTTCATTCCCACGGACTTCAACCAGTCAGCCAAGCAAATAATAACAGCCCCCGTCGCCTACGCCGGTATGGCGGATGAACTCCCGGTAAAGACCTCGAACCCTCTCGTCGACGCCACTGTTATCGATTCACCTTCAGGGATTGTCGTTGCACTGGCGAATTACTCCAACGGTTTTATTCCCAATCTCGAGGTTAGAATAAGAGACGCGGGAAGGTTCCGATCCGTTATTGCGGCTCGAGCGAAGCGGCTACAACTTGAGGAACAAGGAGATCACCTGTCTGTGACACTGCCATTGGAATGGGGGGATATGATTATAATCCGGCGATAACGGAGCGGCGATCCTTCGAAGCGAAAGCTCGATTTGAAAAGTCGGGCTATCAGATCATGTTGCGAAGTGCTAAATTGTTACTAGGTTTTGTGATTGTCCGGAGAGGGTATCTTATGGCCCACTGGTTTACATCCCTTTTCGTCTTCATGGTTTTAGTTGCGCCCGCCGCTTTGGCCCAGCAAATATATAACTGGAAGGACGAAAAGGGCCGCTCACATTTTTCACAAACTCCACCGTCCGGAGTGGGCGCGGAAAAAATAATGGAGGGCAGTTCTACTCCAAAGGCAAGTCCGGTCAACCCTCCGAACCAAATATCCAACCCGTCACCCCCCGCCGATGGCGGAGGCAAAGTAAAAGATATCTCTAAAGCTCCCGCCGGGCGGTCCTCCGGTGGTTCCCGCGAAGAGGCACCCGACAAGTGGTTGCTGTTGATTCCACCCACGACGAAGGAAGGTAACGATATTAGCATGCCCTTTTCAGAGTGGACACTCTGGCAGACTTTTGATAGTGCCGATGCTTGCCACAGGAATAAAGTAATACTCATTGCTAATTCGGTACGGAGACGGACGGAAGTCGTCGAAGAGGAGGGTCTGATAGCATGGATTCTAAGACTGAGGTCTTTTAAAACCATCACGGAGGTTGATCAACGTATTGTAGACGGCCGCTGCATCCATGCGGATGAAATAGAGCTTTCTAAGGAAGCCAATGTTTTTATGGTTTTTGAACAATCGGGATATGATAAGAGTGGATTGACCATTCCTGTCCTGTTCGGAAGGGTATTGAACCGGGGGGAGGCAACGGCTCGAAATGTTGTAGTTAAATATCAAATTCGGAACAATTCGGGTGTAACCATCAGCAAGGGAGTGATTCCTACCGTTCCCCGTGACATACCCGGAATAACTACTGCGGAGTTTCACGGCAAGATCGGCGGCGTGGGGAATCTGAGCGGTCTAAAGGTGCATACGGAGATTGATTGGTCAAAGGATTAA
>JAZFYO010000011.1:0-3124 GCA_036443615.1 Binatia bacterium
CGGGTGAAGGCAATCAGATTTCCGGCCTCGTCGGTTACGGCACTACACATGGGAACCCCGATCTCCCGGGACTTCTCTTCAGCACCCTCGATCAGGACCCTGGCGTCATCGATTGAGAGTCTTCTGATAGTTATCACCCCATCCCCTCCCTGTCCTGTCTCCTGAGTCCGCGGTTTAGTGGGACCTTATAAGATCGTAACTGGGCCACCGAGTCAAGTCTTAGCCCGGTCACGGCTAGAGCGCGGCAAGAAATGAGGCGCAGTTAGAAGCTGAGCAAATGTGTGTACTTGACGGAAAGCACCCGATCTGTGGTGCTCTGATCGATGGTGGGATTCTCCTCGGTGTAGACGATGAAAAGGTCGCTCAGAGAGTGGTGGATCAAATTGAAACGCACATTCGAGGTGATGATGTCTTTCTCACTATTGTACTGAATAAAGGTATCGAGAAAAGTCCGTGTGTTGAATGCATATCTGAGCCTGAAACCCAGAAGATCGGACTGGAACGTCCCTCCGGGCAGCGTGACATTATCGCGAGAAAAGGTGATCTCGGCGCTGAGATGACCATTGGGCCGGAATTGTCCCGCCACCTGAAAACTGGTCTTCTCGCCATCCCAAAACTCCCCATCATAGAAGTTCAAACTTCCCGAGAGGGCCCGACTGCTGTCGGTTCTAAACTCAATGCCCTGTTCCTCATACTCATGATCACCAGAGGGGACGAGGATACCGCTTCGTATCTCGAAGTCCTCATCCAACCGTTCAAAATAAAGGCGCCGTCGAATGCGGAGAGCGCCACCATTTTGGAAAAAGAGATCTATCCCAAAGGTGTGTTTGCGCGTGAGAAGCCGGTTGTCCGGGTCGGTGACGTAGCGCATGTTGAGGATGGGTTGGATCTCTCGAATCGCCTTGTTTTCCCAAGGACGAATACGCGGGTGAACTGTAAGACGTTCAGCACGAACACCCTTCCGCGTCACGAAGCCCAGGTCGTTTCGATAGCCAGGCTGGATATTGGCGTGAATAACATTGAGTATGAGCCAATGGGGATTAAACTGTCCTTCCAGCCGCAGGGTCCAGTCATCCCCCTCAACGCCCGGGGTGTTACTCTGAGCAAAAAGGGAGTTAAAGATCAGATCGTCGCGGGGTCGATAGAGGCCGTCGATGCCATAGACTCGATTGTTTAAACGATCGGGACCCTGGCGAGAGAGAAAAAAACCACCTAGCCAGGAGCGAGCCAGGATATCCCGCTTTATGCGCAGAACGGAGGAATTTTCCGGTCCCTGGTCTTCCGCCGCCTCCGTCTGAATGCTCATCAAACCGAGCTCATAGGCACCCGCCCTGCCACTCAACCGTGCTCCCCCTATTATCGGAATCGGCCGCCTGGCCTCCGACAGGCCGATGTTGCGGCTGTAAAAGATGCTCGGGTCCTCTGTATTAGGTGTCCCTCCTCGTCTGAGAACGCTGCCAATTTCAAAGATCCCCTGGTTCTCCAGAAAGAAATCCCTTTTCTCCGGGAAAGAGAGGCGAAACCTCTCCACGTTCACCTGCTGCTGATCGACTTCCACGTGTGAGAAATCCGTGTTGTAGGTTCCATCCAGAGTGATACCGGATGTGAGTCCGTACTTGAGGTCCAGACCAGCATCAAAATCGGAACTTGCTACTGACGTTCGCTCGGAGAAGTTGGTAGCGACATAGGGCGTGAGAAACAAGTTCCGGCCGGGATGGATTTCGTCCTGGTTCACCCCAACCAGCTCCCCAGCCAGACTGACTCGAGTGATGTTATAGCGGCGGGGAATTTCAGACCAGTAGGTGATTTCGTTGTTGCGGCGAATTTGCCTCCCAAAGTTGACCTTCCAGGCACCTTGAGGTGCACTCTCGTAGCGAAGCGTCTTGATGGGGATCATGATCTCAGCCATCCACCCTTTCTCATCGATGTGTGTCTTGACCTCCCAGATGGCGTCCCAACTGACGTTCGACTCCCTTCCCTCATTGCTCACCTGTACGTCCCTCTTGGCGCCGTTAGGGTTGGTCACGAACAGAAAGCCGCCGCGGCTGCTGGCAAAAGTATCCAGCAGAATCTCAAATGTGTCCTCGTCTCCAGGAGAGAAGTCGCGTCTGAGGCTGTTGGCTACGATTCCTTCCGGGTCGCTGTCAAAACAGGTGACACCGAAATAGAGATTCTCCGAATCAAAGAGCACGCGGACCTCTGTGTGTTGGGTTGAGGCCTCGCCCTGTCTGGGCTCAGCCTGGATGAAATCCGCGGCCGTTTCCGCGAAGAGCCAGGCGGGTTCGCTCAGGATGCCATCGAGGACGATGGTTTGCTCCGTCCACTGGGCCTGCAGAGTGCGGTTACCGGCTAGAGCGCAAGGGCACAATCCCGACCCAAAAGACAGAGTCATCAACCCCGACAGAAAATAGGCTCTAAAAGCCAAATTGGCCCGTCCTGTTGTCAATCATCCCTGACCTCCTAGCCTGGATTATGCATAGGTTCTCGTCACGAAGCGACGAAAACGCCGACCTGACTGCGTTCCACGACGGTCATCAGCACTCCCTCCCAAAATGTTTTCCGTTGCCGAAAGGAGCCTGAGCCTATTTCTTACGGGTCGCCAAAATTCCAAGCGGCTGCAATCGTTTTCTGCCTTAATGCATGTAAAAAAAACAGGCAGGGATCAGTTCGATCGGTGCGATGGACCCTCCTAAGCCTCGAGCTCGTATCTCCTGGCCATCCAGGGATTGAGCCGCCAGCGTCAGATTCTCCAAGGGAATCTCATGGTTTACGGCAATCTTCTCGGACATCTCAAAAGTGAGGTTCACAAGCACGCCTTCAGGAATCACACGGGATGCTGAGATCTCCAGGCGCAGGATCTTGAGCTCCAACTCTTGAGGCTCATTCGGGTTTGTTTCCATTACGGTCCCCGCCGATTCAGCAGACTCGACCAGTTCCGCTTTCACCTGGGCCCCCGCCGCTTCGGCACCCCCACCCAGGGTCGCGTCCACAAAGGAAATCAGATCTGATGGGTAGCCTACTTCAAGGGAGATTTTCACCACCTGAGGATCGTTTCGGGTCACCAGGGTAATGGGCATGGAGACCTGGTCACCCGGCGCAAAGGCGTCGATGACCATACCCAGGT
>JAZFYO010000012.1:0-6148 GCA_036443615.1 Binatia bacterium
TGTACCGGGAGGAAGCTAAAGACTAGCCAAAGATATATGAAATTTTCCGTTGAACTTGGGTTTAGGGAATCGGATAAACTAGGCCTCTCGCGAAGACGCAAAGCACGCCAAGGTAGAAAGCGAAAAAAAGATCTTTGCGATCTTGGCGTCTTGGCGCGATGAGAATCAGGTATCGGATGAGAGCCATCTCGCGCAAAGGCGCAAAGGGCGCCAAGAAAAAGTTCGACATTCGAATTTTGAAATTGGGATTTCGGATTTGAATCATAATTTGTTTCGGGTTTCGATATTCGAAATTCGGATTTCACTCTTTGCGGTCTTGGCGTCTTGGCGCGATAAACTTTTTTGAAGTTGTTCTGTTGAATATTTCAAAGGCAAGAATCTAAATGCTGCGTCTTTAGGTTTTCAGAACCCCAAGGGAGGTTAGACTATGCTTTCAAGAGAGGAAAATGACCTTCTCACCAGAGTAGGGCCGGGTACTCTTATGGGAGAGCTGTTCAGGCGCTATTGGATACCGTCTCTATTATCCGAGGAGATCCCCACGCCAGACTGTCCTCCCGTAAAGGTCAGGCTCCTGGGTGAGGACTTGATTGCCTTTCGTGACACCCAGGGGAGGATAGGACTATTAGGTGAGCATTGTCTTCATAGAAGAGCGTCTCTGTTCTATGGGCGTAATGAGGAGTGCGGGTTGAGATGTATCTATCATGGTTGGAAGTATGATGTAGAGGGAAATGTCCTAGAGACACCCGCCGAGCCTCCAGAAAGCAATTTAAAACATAAGGTTCATCATACGGCCTATCCCTGCAGAGAAGCATCCGGAGTCGTCTTCACCTATATGGGACCCAAAGAAAAGATGCCTCTCTTTCCAAATTACGATTGGCTGTCGGTCCCCACGAATTATGTGGGTGCGACAAAATTCTTCATCGAGTGTAATTATCTCCAGGCCCTGGAAGGAGACTGCGACACCTCTCACGTGGGTTACTTACACCTGGGCAACCCTGATGAAAGCGGAGGTGGAGACATAGGTAAGATTGCGGGGATTGACAGGGCCCCGCGATTCGAACTTGAGGAGACATGGTGCGGCATCAAATGCGTAGCAACGAGGAAGGTATCGTCAGATACAAAGAGCATTGATGTCTCCGCCTTTGCCATGCCTTTTATAGGAAGTGTACCGGCCGGGAAAAAGATAAACGGAAAACTCGACGGCTTCTTAGCCGTCTATCAAACCCCTTCCGACGACACTCACACCTGGAGGTACAACTTCCGTTTTCAGAGGAGCGAGCCAACGTCCAAAGAAGTCCTGGAGTTCGACAGGGTTCAGCTGGGACCTGATTTCAAATTGATTGCCAACAAACGCAATGAATATCTCCTGGACAGGGAGAAGCAGAAGACCACCAACTCTGCGGGGATCGAGGGCTTCGCCACTCAGGATGCATGTGTATCTGAAAGCATGGGGCCCATCACTGACCGAACACAGGAGCACCTCGGAGCCAGCGATGAATACGTGATAGCACTGCGAAAATTCCTGCTCAGAGCCGTACGCGATTTTCAGAAGGGAATCGACCCTCCCGGTCTGGCATGGGACCCTGCCATGAACAAATTCTCCGCCGCAAATTGCAGCTCCGCTAGCCTTCCTATATCAGCGCCTGCGGGGGGGCAAAGTGAGGACTCGGGAGGGAGGGGAAGCCCGCACGTTTCGCGATAGAGCCTCTTGCCCCTTGACGCTTTCTGATGCTCGAACCTATCTTACTTAGCAGCTGGAAACGCTAAGATGGGATAAGAGTTAAGGAGGTCCTCATGGATTTTGCGCTTTCAGAAGAATTGCAGTTGATCAAACAAACTGTTCGCGATTTTGTTGATCGCGAAATCATACCTCTCGAGCGGGAATACCGGCCTGAAGGCGAAGACATGCCGGAGCACCTCCTGAAACCCCTTCAGGAAAAGGCCAAGGCACTAGGATTTTGGCACCTCGACGTTCCCCAGGAATTCGGGGGACCTGGGCTCGACCTCCTGAGCCGCTGCGTTATTGCAGAAGAACTCTTCCGAACCGTCGCCATCCCATTTCGCAATAACGAGGTGTTCGGACCTGCGGTACGACCCGTCATGTTCTACTGCAACGAGGAGCAGAGAGAACGGTTCCTCTTTCCCGTCCTGAGGGGCGAGAAGCGAGCCTGCTTTGCCCAGACCGAACCGGATGCCGGGAGCGATCCTGCAAACATGAGGACACGGGCGATTCGTGACGGTAATGACTTCATCGTGAACGGGACCAAGCGGTTTATCAGCGGCGCCGGCAACGCGGACTTTGCTCAACTCATGGCCGTGACCGACCCGGAAAAACGAGCCCGCGGAGGTATTACCTGTTTCATGGTGGACATGAAAAGCCCGGGCGTGACCCTCGAACGTCAGTGGCCTACGATGATGGGAGATGCACCCTGGCAAATCGTCTTCGAAAACGTCAGGGTCCCCGCAGCCAATGTTATCGGCCAAGTAGGTCAGGGGTTTTCGATTGCGCAAAAGTGGATACAAGAAGGACGCATCCGGGGACACGGGGCAAGGACTCTGGGTATCGCCCAGCGGTGCCTGGACATGATGATCGACTATGCCCACGACCGTGTCACCTTCGGGCGGCCTCTGGCTGACCGCCAGGCAGTCCAGTTCATGATAGCTGATTCGGCGATGGAACTTCATGCAGCCCGGCTCATGGTCTATGATTGCGCCTGGCGCCATGACCGAGGTGAGGACGTGCGTAACCTATCCTATATGGTCAAGATCACATGCACAGAGATGGCCGGCAGGGTGGTGGACCGTGCAATTCAGGTTCACGGTGGCGTTGGGCTAACCAAAGATCTGCCCCTGGAGTGGTGGTACCGGCAGGTGCGAAGCATTCGGATCACCGAGGGGGCCACTGAGGTCCTACGTTGGCGGCTTGCTCAAAATCTCATGAAGAACCACAGGAAGCGTTAGCGAAGGCGGTAGGGATTCAGAGGGCTTATGATCAAGTCATCTGAACAAAGGTGAAGAGTATGCCGACTCTAGCTCATCAACTCGCCGAGTATGCCGGCAAGACGAGGTATGAGGATCTCAGAAAAGACATCGTTCATGAGATCAAGCGGCGCATTCTCGATACCTTGGGGTGTGTCTATGGATCCTTCAATGAGAGGCCAGCTGTCCTGGCGCGACAGGTTGCCTCTCGACTCGGCAGAGGTGGGGCTACAATCTGGGGAACGAATTTGAAGAGCACCTTGGATCTGGCCACCTTTGCGAACGGGACGATGATTCGGTTCCTTGACTTCAATGACACCTATCTCTCAAAGGAACCGTGCCATCCGAGCGACAATCTTTCTGCCATCCTTGCTGCGGCAGAGATTCACAATGCCTCCGGCAAGGAACTCGTGACCGCCATCGCCGTGGCCTACGAGGTCATCTGCCGCCTCTGTGACGCCGCCAGCATCAGGAAGCGTGGTTGGGATCATGTCACCTACGGGACCATTTCCAGCGCTCTTGGAACAGCAAAGATTATGAGGCTCTCTCCCCAACAAACAGTCCACGCGATTGCGCTCGCCGCCACCCCCAATAACGCCTTGCGGCAGACCCGTGTAGGTGAATTGTCCATGTGGAAGGGAAGCGCTTTTGCCAACGCTGCGAGAAACGGAGCATTTGCCGCGGCGCTGGCCAAGGCCGGCTTTACAGGACCGAGCGAGGTCTTCGAGGGAACCCACGGGTTCTGGAAACAGGTCTCCGGAAATTTTTCCCTCAGACCCCTCAGGGCAGGTAGGGCCCCAAAGATACTCGATACTCACGTCAAACACTTTCCTGCCGAGTACCACGCCCAGAGCGGAATAGAAGCCGCATTGAGGCTTCGAAGCTCCATCAAGAAGGCAGATGATATTTTAGAAATCCGCGTGGAGACTTTTGACACCGCCATAGAGATTATCGGAGGCGAAAAGGAAAAGTGGCACCCGAAAACGCGTGAGACGGCAGACCACAGCCTTCCCTACTGCGTCACGACAGCTCTGGTCGATGGAACCATAGGTTTGGAACAGTTCAATGAAAGGAAAATCAGGAATCCCCGGACGCAAAGGCTGATGCAGAGAGTCAAAGTTTTACGCAGTTCCTGGCACAACAAAATGTACCCCCGGAATTTGCCAACGACGCTGACAATTAAAACGAAAACGGGAAAGACTCTGAGGTGCACTGTTGAAAATCCAAGAGGACATGCGAATAATCCCATGAGCGACCGCGAGATCATCGATAAATTTAAGGATCAGGCTGAAACCTGCATTCCCGACCGAAAGTCTCGAAAGATTCGAGAGTACATTTGGGGATTGGAAAAGAAAACTTCCGTTAAAGGCCTTTTTGCGCTCCTCAAAATTCGGTAAAATAGCTGGCAAGAGACAGAGAGGTCACGGCGTGCCGATAGCAGAGTTGGAGGGAAATTATGGCAGAAGGCATTGTTAAACCCGGGCTCGAGGGAGTAGTTGCCGGTGAGACCTCAATCTGTGCAGTGAGGCCTCAAGAGGGCAAGCTCATTTATCGTGGATACGATATTCACGTCCTTGCCGAAAAGGTGAGTTTCGAGGAAGTAGCTTTCCTTTTGTTAAACCTCCGGCTTCCAACCCAGTCCGAGCTGCAGGCCTTCGACCGCCAATTAAAGGCCCACCGGGAGCTACCGCCCGGGCTCTTGGAGACCCTTCTCAGCCTGCCGAGCCACGGGCCTGCCATGGACCGCCTGCGTGCGGCTGCAACGATCTTGGGACTCTATGACCCCGATCTCGAGGACGATTCTCCCGAGGCAAACTTGAGAAAGTCTATAAGCCTCCTGGCGCAGCTAACCACCCTGGTGGCCGCGCAGGAAAGGATTTCACAAGGGTTAGAGGTGATCCCACCAAACCCGGACCTCAGTCATGCGGCGAACTTTCTCTACATGCTGCGCGGAAAATCCCCCGAGGAGCTTGAGGTGCGGGTCCTTGACATCACATTCATCCTATATGCAGAGCATGAGTTCAACGCATCGACCTTTACCGCACGCGTGGTTGCCTCCACGCTTTCAGATCTATACGGGGCCGTGACGGGCGCCCTCGCCTCTCTGAAGGGGCCGCTTCACGGCGGAGCGAATGAGAAGGCTATGGAGGTTCTATTGGAAATCGGTGATCCCGCACATGCCGAGGCCTGGGTCCTGAATGCGCTAAAGGAGAAGAGTCGCATCATGGGCTTTGGGCACCGGATCTATAAGAAGGCGGACTCAAGGGTAGAGCTGGCAAAAAAGTGGGGTAGAAAGCTCGCCGAGAAAGAAAAGAACACGAAGTGGCACGAGATCTGTGAGATTGTGGAGGACGTCATGCGTCGGGAAAAGAACCTGTTCCCGAATGTCGATTTCTACACTGCCCCCCTGTACTACCTGATGCGGATCCCGATCAGACTTTATACGCCCCTTTTCGCTTGCAGCAGGGTCGTCGGCTGGTCCGCCCACGTAATGGAGCAGAAAGAGAAGAATCGACTCTTTCGGCCGAATTCCCTGTACATTGGTCCGGAGGGTCTTCAGTTTCTCCCTCTAGAAAAGCGTAGCGCTCCGAAAGGACCCTCGAACACGGTATCGAAAAAACGAAAATAAAGGATAGGGTATAGAAGCCTTCCCAATTCAGCCTTAACCCCGATCCGAAAAAATAGTCGTGGGATTTCCGGTGTTGAGCGGCTTAGGACACCAGTTGCCGGCATTTTGATCGTCGGTCTGCAACTACACTAAAGGTGAGTTGCTGATTCATGCTTGAAACAGGTATATGACGCGGTCTGATGATCATCAGGGAAGATTTCTTTGACTGATTAATTTCGGATCGGGGTTAAGTGTTGCGGTTCACAAACTCAGGTTTACGACAACCCTTCCTTTCAGCTTTCCTTCGAGTATTGCATCTATTTTTTGACTTAGCCCTTCCAACGGGCATTCCGATGATAGCCCATCAAGGTTTTTCAGTTTCCACTCTTGAGAGATCTTCTGCCAAATCTGCAACCGGCGATCCATCGGGCATCCGGCCGAGCCAATCCCCAGGAGGCTCACTCCCCTCAGTATGAAGGGATATACCGTGATCGGTAGCTCATGGGATGCGGCATTACCACAGCAGGCAACGGCTCCCCCATATCTCGTCGATCTGATCGC
>JAZFYO010000013.1:0-11215 GCA_036443615.1 Binatia bacterium
AATTAGGGTTTGATAATCAGCGAGGGTTCCTCTGGCTTCTTACTCTCCTGGGTCGCATAGAAGGCCAAGCTTTTTTGCACCAGTCCGTGGAGAAAGGGAATTCCCAAGCCACCCAGATCCTTATCCCTCAGGGCAAGTGCCACCGCAAGGGCCAACCTGGCTCTATCCTGCCGGCCCGTAAGAAAAAGATAGAGTGCCGTGTCTTCCATCCTGCGTAAGAACAACGATCCCACCTCTCCCGAGAAGAGCTCCTGAACCGCATCCCGGATGATCCCCGAAAGTCTCTGCTGTTTCTGGAGCGGGTTTAAGACAAGACGGCTCTCCTCGGCCTCGCGGGCCTGCTCCACATAAGGATGGACCCAGTCCTCATCTAAAACCCAGGATTGGAGCTCGGGCTCCTCCAGCAGTTTCTGGGAAGCCTCACGCGATGGACCGGACTGAATCTCCCCTTCTTCGATGTGGTCATGAACAGGATGGCGACGAGGCCCGGGCTTTGCCGTAGAGAAGTAAGCGCGCAATGAAGTGAACTGATCCAGACCGGGACGTCCTGACCCCCGGGCCTTTTCATAGCCCTCGTAGAGGATCAAATCACCATAGTCCCACGGGATCGTTATCATGGTGACCCCATGCTTCTCCTTGATTTCGCTAATCATCTGACGGAGCTGCTTGCGCCTCAATAGTGAGCCACCCACCTGCATCAAACCCTCTCGATCGTTGACAATCCCCTGAAGCATCTGGATTCCACTGCCTGCCTGCGGTTTGGCCAACCAGACCAGCCGGTTTCCACCTCCATCGACCGAGGACAGGTAACCCTCGATGTCCAAACTCAGTTTAAATGCCGGTTTTTTAATCGATTCCTGGACTGGCTCACGCGATGGAGCAATCAAGCCTTTCTGGGCCAGCTTAAATAGAGATCGACGCACCTCCCTCTTCACCTCTCGATCCGCTGCGTTTTGTTCCAAAGAGATTAGGGCCTCGAGGGCGGCAGGGTCCGCGATCCGACCCAGAAGAAAGACTAGGGCAAGGTCCTCCACTCTCCCCCTTCCGAAATGCTCTTTAAGAGTGCCCACCGCTGAGGGAGAAGGATTCTTAACGGGGAGACCTTCCCTGCGAAGTTGCTCCAATCCCTCTCTCAGCGCCTTCTGGCGCATATCATGCCTAGCCACTAAATCCTCCCACAAACCCCGATTTGCTATTTCACCTTTAAGAGATCGCTTTCCTTTGCCCGCCTTCCCGCGATTGTAAAATTCGGCCACTCCTCGACCTGGGAATTCCTGTAGTTCTCTCGATGCCACTTTGCAATGTCCCCTGCACGGGCAAACCAAATTTTAGAGTGCCCCTTGGCATAGCGGATGAACTCCCGCAGGACCATCGCCCTATAGGGACGACCCCCCACAAAAGGGTGATTGCCCCAGATCATGAACTTCGGGTCTTTTGCACCCTCTTCGTAAAGCCAATCAAAGGTATCCTTCCACATCTGCAGCACTTCGCGCGGGGTCCTGCCCGCGCGGTTGAAGGAGGCGTAGTCATTCAGCTCCGCATAGTATGAGAGCACGGTCAATTCTCCTCCCTTTACTTTGAGAGTGTAGGGGGTCTCCTCGTGCTGCGGGTCCATCCAATATGTGTATCCGAGACTCCGGATGATCTCTGGGGTGAACGCGCTGGGGGCGACCCCGGTGGACAAATAGCCCTTGGGAGATTGTCCCACGACTTGCTGGACGGCCTTGACGGTTTTCTGCAGATCTTTTTTTTCTCTGTCCTTTCTCTTCATGTAGCTGTAGTCGTGGATCCACGTTTCCGTGCCGACCTCGTGCCCGCGCTCTACAATTTCCTTAAACACATCAGGATAGTTCGCCACGGTGATCCCGGTAGGAAAAAAGGTCGTCTGGATCCCTTCCTGTTGGAATATATCCAACAGTCGGAAGACTCCGACCCGCTCGCCAAACTCCCTATCTGTGATGGTCGAAAAGCTTTTCTTCGTCACCGCGTTTCTTGGCATCGCGCGGCGGTTTTCCTGTTGGAGTGAACCAGGTGTACCCAGATCCTCGGGCCAGGTCTCAAAGGCCACACAAGGCGTGATCGCAATCCTAGCCCCATCCGGCCATTGGATTGGTTCCCTCTTTCTCTTCATAAAGAATCTCCTCGTCAGGTTGAAATTGCCCCTACTCTTGCCATATTTCCATTAACTTGCCAAGGTACACGTTGCTAATCGCAGTCCGCCCCTCGCTATTTTCTGGGCTTGACATACGGCAGGATGACAGTTAATTGAATGTATCCTAAATCAGGGAGGAAGCTATTTATGGCAGGTGGCAAGATTGAACAGAGAAAGGAAGACGGGATCCTCATTTTAGAGATCAGCAACCCCCCAGTTAATTCTTACACTCACGAGATGCTACGCCAGCTCGATGACGCTCTCCTCCAGGCCCGTTTCGACGAGGAGACTCATGTCATTGTTCTGACCGGATCACTGGAAAAGTTTTTTTCTGCCGGGGCCGACATCAACATGCTTGCCAAGCAATCCCTCTCTTATAAATACAACTTCGCCCTCCACGGCCACGAGGTCCTTTCCCGTATGGAAAATACCCCTAAGCTAATCGTTGCAGCCATTAACGGCCATGCCATCGGAGGCGGACTTGAGATCTCCATGGCGGCCGACATCCGCATCGCCAAAAAAGATGGCGGCAGACTTGGATTGGCGGAGGTCGGCATTGGAGTGATGCCGGGTATGGGGGGAACCCAGCGGCTCCCTCGGTTAGTTGGAAAGTCAAAGGCGCTGGAGTTGTGCGTTACTGGAAAGCAGATCGCCTTTGAGGAGGCCCTGGAGATGGGCTTGATCCACTACATCTACGAGCGGGAAAACTTTATGGAGCAGATCATAGACTATGCCCGACAGTTTCTCCCACCGAACAAGGCAAGCCTTGCAGTGGGGAAAATCAAAAGGGCCATTCAATCCGGCGTTGAGGGCTCCCTCGCCGAAGGCCTGGCCTTGGAGCGCGAAGTGCTTTATCAGACTTTCGCCAGCGAAGACGGCAGTGAGGGAGTAAAGGCCTACCTGGACAAGAGAACAGCAAAATTTAAAGGAAAATAGACATTTCGATTTGATCCCAAGTTGCTCCCCCTCGCTTGCAGGCACCCAAGAGGCAGCCTGCAGTTTCTCATCAACAAGAGTAAACCAAGGGAGAAAACCAATGACGAATAACCAATCTGGAGGACATGTATGGCTAAGCTGATTATCGGAGGAGAACAGGTAGATGCAGTCGGCAAGGAGACAACCGAGGTGCGCAACCCCGCCACAGGCGAGGTGGTAGATAGCGTACCCAAGGGAACTGCCAAAGATGTTGAACATGCGATAGACGCTGCGGAGACCGCGTTCAAGGAATGGGCAGACGTTACGCCCGAAGATCGGGGCAAGATGCTCACTAATGCCTGCGAGTTGATCAAGGAAAAGAGCAAGGAGATTGCCCAGCTTCTAACCCTAGAGCAGGGCAAGACCCTCTTCGAGGCCAACCTGGAGATCCATCACCTAATCCACGGACTGGAATTTTACGCCGGGTTGTCCTCGAAGGTCAGGGGCTCCCATGTTCCCCTGCCTCAGAAAAATGCTTACGGAATGGTCATCCGCCAGCCGATCGGGTTGTGCGGAGGCATTATTCCCTGGAACTTTCCCCTGACGCTGATGGGGACAAAGCTGGGACCGGCCCTCGCGGCGGGAAACACGATCATCATCAAGCCTGCCTCTACCACCCCGCTCGCGACCCTGCTCTGCATCGAGCAGATTCAGAAGGCCACCTACGGCGAAGGTAAACAGCAAAAGACCTTGCCCAAGGGGGCAGTCAATGTCGTTACCGGTCCAGGAAGCACAGTGGGAGAAGAGCTGCTGAAGAACCCTCGAATTCGGCGCATTGCCTTTACCGGTTCCACCGAAGTGGGAAGGCATGTCATGGAAGTCGCAGGACGTGAGATCAAACGGGTAACCCTGGAGCTGGGCGGAAGCGACCCGATGATCGTCATGGATGACGCCAATCTGGATGCAGCGGTGAGGATGGCGGATGTCGGGCGCTTCTTCAACTGTGGCCAGATGTGCCTGGGGGTCAAGCGCCTTTTCCTTCACGAGGCAATTGCGGACAAATTTGTCGGCGGTCTGTCCGAACTGCTAAAGAAAAAAACGGTCGGCAACGGCATGAGCAAAGAGAGCCGGATGGGGCCTCTGCACCTCGATTACCAGAGGAAGGAGGTCGAGGAGCAGGTGGAAGACGCCAAGGCCCGGGGCGCAAAGGTCATTGTGGGAGGAGAGAGACCCAAGGGTGGAGATTTGAACAAAGGTTTCTTCTATCTTCCTACCCTTCTCACTGATGTCCCAGACGACGCGCGCATTTGCACGGAAGAGTGCTTTGGTCCGGCGCTGCCGGTTTTTAAATTCAAGGACCTGGATGAAGTCATCGAGAAAGCAAATAGTTCGATCTATGGTTTAGGGTCTTCGATCTGGACACGCAACATGTTGGCCGCCAACAAGGCGATCGAGAAGCTCCAGGCGGGAAATGTCTGGGTGAACTCGCTTCACTACGGCTATGATGAGCTCCCCTTCGGTGGAGTCAAGGCGAGCGGCGTCGGGCGCGAACACGGCCCGGAGGCGCTAGATTATTATCTAGAGCCCAAGGGCGTGGTCATTGTGAACGTGTAGACGATCCAAGATTAGCCCAAGGGTTGGTTCTTTTTCAGACTCCAGTATACCTTCTCTGAACTGAGCGGAAGCTCAAACAGCCGGACTCCCACGGCATCGGCAACGGCATTGGCAATGGCGGCGGCAGTCGGTACGTTGGGAAGCTCGCCTATGGCCTTTCCGTGATAAGGTACAGGCCCCGTAGGGCTTTCCAGCAGGACGGTGGTCAACTTGGGAATATCCTTCGTAGTGGGCAACTTAAAATCGCCCATGTTCAGGGTCGTGATGCGGCCATCCGTCATCGGGGTCTCCTCCATCAGGGTAAGGCCCACCCCCATGACGACTCCGCCATCGACCTGGCCCTGGTAGTTCAGGGAGTTCAGCACGATTCCCGCGTCGTGCGCAGTGGTGATTCTTTTCACCTTGATCTGCCCAGTCTCCGAGTTCACTTCTACCTCAGCTACCTGAGCCGCGAAGGAAGTCACCGGGGGCTGATCTGACGGTTCGTAAAGACTCAGGTGAAAGATCGGTCCCCGATTTTCCGACACCGCCAGTTGGGCAAGCTCCTTGAAGGAGATGCCTTTACGCCTGGGACCTATAAACCGGCCGCCCGCGTGACGAATCTTCTCCGGCGAGCAGCCGAGCTTACGCGCGGCAATCGCTATGAGTTTTTCGCGCAGCTCTCGCGCTGCCTGGTATGCGGCGTGCCCGGAAGTGTTCGTCGACTTGCTGCCGCCTGTCCCAGGGTCATAGGGCAGGCTATCGGTATCTTCCACCCGGACCTTAATCCTATTAGTGGCAACACCTAGTGTTTCACCTACAATCTGTTGAATGACCGTATAGAATCCAGGACCCACATCCGGGACGCCGGTCAGAATTGTAACCCGTCCGTCGGCTTCAAGGGTGAGAGCCGCGCTGGCCTTGCCGCCGGGCGCACCACGCTCGTACAGGGCAACTCCTCGACCGCAATTTTTTGCGGGTCGCGTCCGGCCCCAACCGGATGCCTTTACTGCCTTCCTGAGCGTCTCACGGACTCGAATGTGTTGCCACCTCTGCCCCATAGGAGAGGCATCCCCATCTTCAAGCAGGTTACGCATCCGGAACTTTACCGGGTCCATGCCGATCTCGCGGGCGATAATATCCATCTGAGATTCCATGGCAAAGGCGATCTGCGGGCTACCCGGCGTCCTGGTCTGAGTGCAAGGGACCTGGTTGGTATAGGCGCAATAGGTCTCAACGCGAATCGAGGGAACACGGTAATAGCTTGCCAGTCGCCGACCGCCCAACACCGTCACCTCAGGGTTCGCTTTCTGTGCGGCGTAGGCCCCTCCGCTGTAAGTCACCTTTGCCTCCAGGGCGCTGAGCGATCCATCCTGTGTCACGCCGGTGCGTAGAGTGATCACCGCAGGGTGCCTGTGGGACGCGGCCGAGAGCTCCTCGGAATAGTCAAGAACCATCTTGACCGGCTTGCCCGCGCGCTCTGCCAGGAAATAGCAGATCGGGACATCGATCAGCGAGGCCTTCCCGCCAAAGTCCCCTCCCACCGACATGATGTGTACTTTGATCCGTTTCGCATCGATCCCTAGATCCTGGGCAGTGCGATCTCGGAGGACATAGGGGGCCTTGTTCGAAGCCCAAATCTCGACCCTGCCCGTCGGATCGATCAAAACGGTGCAAGCATGAGGCTCCAGGTAGCCGTGATGGGTGAGCTGGGTGCGAAACGTGTGCTCGAAAGTCTGGGCGGCATTTTTGAATCCCTCCTCCAGATTGCCATTCTTCCATACTGAGAGTGATTGAAGGTTAGGGATTCCTTCCGGGACCGACGGCGCATTTTTGTATCGGGACGGATCCTCATGTATGCGGGGGGCACCCGGCCGAATCGCCTCAAGAGGATCGTAGACGGCCGAAACCTCCTCATACTCGACCTCGATGAGGCTCAAGGCCTCCTCGGCAATTTCACGGCTCTCGGCTGCCACCGCCGCCACAGGCTCTCCGACAAAGCGAACCCGCTCCCGGGCAAGGACCGGCATATCTTTCATTCGCTGCCCTACCAGAAGCGAGGGCAGGTCGTCCCCCGAGAGAACAGCGTGCACGCCGGGTAAATTTCTGGCCTGGGATTTGTTGATCTTACCCAGGCGGGCATGCGGCACGGGGCTGCGCAGGATCTTGCCCCAAAGGGCGCCCGGCATGGCCAGGTCGGCGGTATACACCGTCGTTCCAGTTACCTTGTCTGCCCCCTCTACTCGCGGCACAGGTTTTCCTAAAGTTTGATACGGCAAGCTTCACCTCCCGATAGTTACTCTTTGATCAAACCCTTCGCACAGGGGATTAGATCCTATTATCTCCCGAGATTAAATTCAACGACTCTTGGATTGACGTCTACTCATGAAAAGCTCTTTTACGAAAAGTGTGGTGCGAGATGTCTCTTTGACCGTGTCCGATGGGGGGAGATGACGATTGCACCCTCTCCATTCCTGTTACTTAGGGCTTCGGGGACTTCCTTCGCTCCACAGCCACCCGCAGCGACACTAATTCGGCTTGCTTGGTTGTCCTCGCGGCACGAGGACACAAGCCGTGGGCAATGGGCCGCTACCATTAGGGCCCCGACCGATCCTGCCACAAGGGTGCTTATTCCTCAGATAAGGGCCTGCACCAACCTGAAAGGTCACGTGCCCACGGCTTTCAACCTCGTACCCTTCTGACCGTGCACTTGCGGCTGTCTACCTTTGGTGTTTCGCTCAGCAAGCCCCCTCGGCCCACGCCCGATGCAAAGGGAGCTGGCGTGCCTGAGCGAAAGATTGGTTCTGAGGTGTTGGCAGCCTCTGCGAAGCTGAGGAAAAGCAGCATCGAGTGTTTGAGCAGAGCGAGTTTCGAGGCTGCCCGAGGCGAGCAGCTAAGGGTTCCCGCCGAGGGGCCACTGAAGCGAAGGGATGGCAGCTCCTGTAAAAGCACGCTCAATCCCTTGCCAGGACTGGGGTTCTCACCTCACGGAACCACACTTTTCACGGTAGAACCCTCATGAAATTGACAACGCGGCCCGTTATCGGATAGTCTCCGGTGCTTACTCTAAAACAGTTTCCTTTCATTCCTGCGGAGATACTATCAAACAACGGGGAGGGTTACAGGATGAGTCGTGAATACTTCAAAGGTGAGGCACAGGAGAAACGCTCCTACTCGCGGGCAGTCAAGGTAAAAGGCGGTACTACAGTTTACTTGGCAGGGGTCGGGGGTGCTGTTGACGCTAATGGCAACTCCCTTGCCGGAAACTTTAAGGCCCAAGTGCAGACTGTCTTCGAGCGGCTGCACAAGGTCATGGAAGACGTGGGGGGATCCCTGGACGACATCACCACGATGACGGTGTTCATCACCGACGCCCGCTTCGGGGACCAGTTTGTGGAGATCCGTAAGGAGTACTTTACAAAGGGGTATCCGTGCAGTGCCCTCATCACTGTGGAATCGCTGGCACGGCCCGAGATGTTGGTGGAGATCCAGGGAATTGCCGTCCTGGACTAAAAAGCGGTTGCTACGGCCATCGGCAATGTCTGCTTCTGTGGTGCCTGGCTCCAGAGAAATTTTAACCTCCCTTATTTTGGACATTTATGGGAAAAATCGGACCATTATGCACAGCAGCAGGCCCTGATCATGGTCTGGCAACGCCCGCGGGTAAGCAATACAAATAGGCAGATAGCTATCGGCAATTTTCCCGCTATCGAGAAAAACGCAATCAATTTAAGATATATGCTGCCGAGAGTGAGGACCAGCTCCTAAAATTTACAGAACTGCTCCCGAATGGCATATATCTTGCGGCATTCAGAGCCTTTCGACTGGAGGGTCAAAGTGTCTAGCTGGATCGTTATACACATACCAACACGGTCTCTTATCAATATCATTGCAAGGTCGCTGGACAGAGTAATAACCATCTGCCGGAAGCGTGGCTGGAACGCAAGAGACCTTATGATAAGGGTCAAGTGAATAAGCCGCGGAACTTACTCTTTCCGGCAGACTAGTCAAGTTATATCAAACACGGGATTTGAATCCCCGTGTTCGACCAAAGGGGAGAGCTATCGATTCTCCCCCCTGTGGAGTAATGGACCGCGACTCCACGGGGGAAACCCCATCGGCGTTGTGCCCGCCTCAAGAGGCGGTGTTTACATTGAATCAACCTATCCTATCCTTATAAACTACGGCCTTCTTTATAATAGATCGTTCTCACTGCCGCTTCGGCGGGATGATCGGAATAAGCACGTATGCCTCGCGGTCCGGTCCGACGTGAAGCGTGTTTTTGCCGCTGAAGATCTTCGGCGGGCGGTCGCGCTGATCGTCGTGTAGAAATGGGCCGCAACCCTTGAGCTCGTTTTTAAAGTTCGAGAGCTTCCCGCCGCTCTTGCCAGCGTACTCGTAGTCCTTCCCGCGCACGGTCAGGGCTATCTGATAGCCGGCCTGCACCACAATAGAAGTAGGCCAGATCTCCACGTCGAGCCCGACCACCTCCCCCGGGGTTAGCGCCTGCACCTCGTCGTGGGTGTGGTAAGGGCGATACTCGGTGCTGAGCTCGGGGTCGAGTTTGCGCTGGGAGGCCCGTAGCCAGCCCTGCCCGATCGGGGTGTGTGGATCGACCGCCCCTTGAAAGACTACCTCCTCCCCATCAGGGGAGAAGACGCGCAGGACAACAAAGATGTCGGCGTCCGTCGTCGACGATGACACGAACAATTTCGCCGCCGAGGGCCCGGTGATCTCCGTCTCCTCGTCGAGTGGGGGCGACATGAAGGTGACGCCGTCACCAAGGGCGTCGTACTCGATGCTATGCTCGGTGGTGACCGGCGACCGGCTCAGGCTTAGGTCAGCGGGGTTGAGATAGAACCGGGTCCATTGGGTCCGGGCTATCGGCCACTCGTTCTCCATGCGCTCCATGAAGCCGTCGGTCCTGCGTACCTGGAGCTGGACGCGCGGCTGGTCTATCCAGCCGTTGTCGAGCCCTTTAAGGAAGTTGTCGAAGAAGCGCTTCTGGAGTTTCACCCCGTAGTCCGTATAGAACTCGGTCCAGTGCTCGATCCCGTGCGCCTCGAGCCATTTCAGTTCCGAGGCAGCACGCACGAAGCCCTCGAAGTTTCCACGCGGGTGAAGCCCTTGACCCCCCCAGTTCGCCGCGGATAGGAAGGGGACCGTGACCTTCGACCATACCGGCGATCGCGCCTTGTGGTAGTCGTCGTAGAGCGGGTGGGCGGCGATCTCGTTACCGAAGTCGCACCGGTTTTTGACCAGCTCCTTCTCGGACAGTGTCTCGGGGCCGCAGACAAGCTCGCCAGTAACGCGGGTGCGCGGGCCGCGCTCCCCGAGGCCATACTGCACGGTCATGACCTGCATGTCGTACCAGTTGGCCCAGAAGGTGCATAGTATTCCCCCGTGGTGGGTCATGTCACGGTACCATTCGGCGGCGCCTTCCCAGATGCACATCGCCGCTAGGTGTGGCGGCTGCAGCGACGCCACGTGCCACTGGTTACTCGCGTAGTAGGAGATGCCGTTCAGGCCCACCTTGCCGTTGCTCCAAGGCCGGGTCCCCGACCACTCGATGCAGTCGTAAAAGTCCTTGCTCTCTCGAGGCGAGAAGTGGTCGATGGTCCCCGGCGAGCGGCCGCAGCCCCGCGAGTCAACCCGCACGCAGACGTATCCATCTGTCACCCATTTCTCCGGATCGACGACCTCCCAGCTCTGGTACTTGTTGGTCGAGCCCGCCGTCACGTCCGGGTGCTGCTCGACCATCCGCTCCCACGCGCTCGGGTAGCCTTCCTGGAAGGCAAGCCCCTTGGCGTAGGGACCATATGTCAGAATCACCGGGTAGCGCCCATCCTCAATCGGCCGATAGACGTCGGCGCGCAGGACGAGGCCGTCGTCCATCGTAATCGGAACGTCCCAGTCGATCCGCATCCCGTCCCTGACTTCGCTCTTCTCTTGGCTCATCTCTCCTCCCCCGAACCCCGTCAGATCTCACACCACACGGGAAGCCTTATCAAGTTATATCGAACACGGGGGTTGAATCCCCGTGTTCGACCAATGGGGAGAGCTGCCGCTTCTCCCCCCTGTGGAGTAATGGACCGCGACTCCACGGGGGAAACCCCATCGGCTTTGTGCCACCTCAAGAGGCGGGGTTTACATCGAATCAATGCACTTACTTCACAGTTATCTTGTGGCTCTAATAAAGTATGGGATTCAAGTCAATGGGGCTGCGATGGGTGTATGAGGAGGATTACAACTTGACAGGTAATTGATCATCCTATAGATCTCAGCAAGACCGAAAATTAGAAGGTAAAGGGAAAAAATTCAATCAACGATTAGGGAGGTTCGGATGGGTTTAGCCGAAAAATACGATGAGGAATTAAATCAGCTGACTCGTGAGACCTTTGAGAGCCCTGATGTTAAGAGGTTTTATGATATAAAGCTGAACCCCAAGCGGGCACAGATCATTTCGCAACAGTTTGGACTATTTGTCCGCGAACGGCGATCGGCATGGGCATATCTCATAGCCCGTTGCCCGCATATGGAGGTTAAGAAAGAGCT
>JAZFYO010000014.1:0-2188 GCA_036443615.1 Binatia bacterium
GGCCAACATTATGGCGACGGCCATCGCCCTGGGGTTTACCAATCAATTGGCCAAACTATCTTCGGTGCGCATCAACATTCTGGCGCCGCTGGTGACCATCGTGGTTTTTCTGGCCGCCTATCAGGCCACGGCCAGTATTTTCGACCTCGTCACCGTCCTCCTGTTCGGACTTCTGGGCTGGTTCATGAAGCGCTGTGGTTGGCCGCGGCCACCACTTTTACTGGGTTTTCTTCTGGGCGGGCTTATTGAGAGGTATCTCTTTATCTCCGTCAAGGCCTATGGTGCGAGTTTCATGTTGCGTCCCATAGCTATCGCGATTCTACTTATCACAATTCTAACGCTGGCCTATAGTATGATTCAGGAACGAAAGGTAAGAAAACTTTCCGGAGAGCAGCAATGAGCTTTCGACCCAGGATTCTATTCACCCTTGGTGTAATGGTCGTCGCGGCTTACGCGGTTTATGCGGCGAGAAATTGGCCACTTGGCACCGGTCTGTTTCCCTGGTTCGTCGGCATTCCTGTCTTGGCGCTGGCGGTCATCCAAATGATTTTAGACACCTACCAGTCGTTTAGACACTCTGAGGCAGGACCCATCGATACAGGAGATCTCCAGGTGGACTTGAGTATAGGGACGGGGGAGGTGGCGCGCAGGGCTTTAGGCTTTTTCGGTTGGCTTCTGGGGCTCTTTTTCGGGATCATCATATTTGGTTTTTTTATTTCGATCCCACTGTTCACGCTCCTGTATTTAAGATTCCAGGCAAAGGAGCGGTGGCTACTCTCCTCGGGCCTCACGCTAGGGGCCTTCGTCTTCTTAGTCGGCCTTTTTCACAAGATCCTTAATGTCCACTGGCCAACGCCGCTCCTGCCTTTACCTGAAACGATACTAAAAACCGTAATACCTTGGTTAGGTTGATATCTATTTTATCCCTCCGAAAATTTGCTGTACAATTTTCACCTGGTCGGGTGGCGCACTGAGTGTTTCCTTCCACATCCGCTGCAGGGCCTCACCGCGCAAAGGCTCGATGGCCCTGTTCATTCTCTTAGCCTCATCGAGTAACTTGGGATCGCTCATGGTCTTCCAGAAGGCGTTGCGGAGGATCTGGACCCGCTCCTTTGGTACACCGGGCGGCAACGCATACGGGCGTCCGTAATGGGAGAGAAGGAAGGTAGACTGGACTGTTTTCTTGGCCTCAGGCGTTTTGGCCAACTCGAGCAGCGTTGGCACATTGGGAAATTCCGGACCCCTCTTACCGTCCTCGTCACCGGCCTGGACCAACACGACGAGCTCTCCCGACTTAATCATATCACCTACCTGATCCATTCCCGAGCCTATAGTGTTGCCCGAAGCATCTACTTCGCCCTGGCGTACCGCAAGGCTGAACTGACGCGCACCCGGATAGCCAAATACGTAGTCAAATAGCTTCTGACCGGTCACCATTTCGATGAGGTTGCCGAGGACATGGGGTGAGGACTGCCGTCCAGAGACGCTCACCGTGGCCTTTCTTCCGGACTTTCTCAGTTCATCCAAGCTCGCAAAGCGGTCCTTCCGCGTGTAAAAAATTGCATTGTCAATAAAGGCGACCCCAACCGCGTTTATCTTGTTGAAATCAAACCTTGCACGTTTGTCCTTGATGACCTGATAGTACCAGACCCCCCAGTTGATTTGTTCCATAACGGTCCCATCCCGTCGAGCTTTCCGGTAAAGATAGTCAGCGGCTAGAAGACCGCCGGCACCGGGCATGTTCTGAACGATTATCGTAGGGTTGCCGGGAATGTACTTGGAGATATGCCGGGCGATGAGCCGAGAGTAGGTATCATTGCCCCCTCCCGGCGTGGAGGAAACAATTAGACGTATGGACTTTCCCTCATAGAAAGACCCCGCCAGCGCCTTGGGTGTATGGACCAACAGAAGCATGAACAGAGCTACCGATGTAGATATCACTTTCATATGACCCTCCTATGGATTTGATGTTTTCAACATCTTGTCAGCAAATTAAAATCCCGGCCAGCGAAAATCCGGTCCCGGTTAACAGGAATCAATCAAAGATGGGACCGGATCGGCGGACTCAGCCGGAGATAGTCAAGCCAGAAGCCGTATCAAAATAAGGGAAATTTGGGGCGGCGTCAAGGGGGAGGCAGGGAAGGGAAAAGGAGGTAACCGAACATGCCTCACATCCCGCGACTCAGGG
>JAZFYO010000015.1:0-23051 GCA_036443615.1 Binatia bacterium
GGAGGCTTCTGCATGGGATGCGCTACCCGAACGTGGATTGCTGTCGATCATCGTAAACCTCCTCTTTCATGCCCTCACAATAGAGGGGAGGGTAGTACGAAGGCATCAATACCACAGGGGGAAGGACTGTCAAGGTAATCCCATATTATGCTGAGACACAAATCAAGTTATATCGACCACGGGGTTTGAACCCCGCGGTCGACCAAAGGGAAGTGCTACCGCTTCTCCTCCCTGTGGAGTAATGGACCGCGACTCCACGGGGGAAACCCCATCGGTTTTTTGCCCGCGGCAAGCCGCGGGGTTACCCAATAATCAACGACGCTTTGATTGCGTCCTGCGCAGAAAATCCATGCTCTCGGCTGCACTTTTCGTCTATTTTACCACAGACACACCACCTTCTAGAGGACACTTGCAGGGGCACTTCTCCCCTGCTACACAAAGGTCATATAAGGTCATATAAAGATTAACGGTTGTGCTGGCTCGGGGACATTGAGTTTCTGGACGGAGAATAGACGTGACAGTAATTTGGCAATCAAAATTTCGCTGTGATACCTGCCAAAAAGTGATTGTGGGACAATTGGCCTCCAATACAGATGATGAATTATCTCAATATGAAAGAAACAGAGGGGTGGAACATCTCAAGCACAATCACCAAACAGAGGCTCGTGTATCCTGCTGGAAGTGCAAAGGACAAATCGAGACCCACGATATTGAAGGTCTTATTTGGACGAGCGATTCATGGCAGGATTTATGTAAACAATGTCTATTAGAAGGTCGAAATTGACCCACACCCCGTCTGCGGCAGCCTATTTCACCACAGGACGCAATTGATCGACGCTTTAATGCAATCGGGTAGAAGAGCTACTTAATGCAATTAGACAACTAAAGGACTATGCTCTCGCGCCGACGAAGGAGGTCGGGGGGAGCGCCTTCTTGGGCTGATTTCTAAATCGACCCAAGGATTCTTGTGGTATATCCGATTTTTTTCGCCCTGCTATAGCAACGTAGTACAGCGGCTCACCGGCTATTGAAACTCGATGTCGATAACGCTCAAAATGATAAAGGTCGAAAAACTCAGAAAATAACAACTCACGGACCAATTTGGAGAAACCTGACGTATCACTATGACTGAGAAACGTTTCTTTAATGGTGAAAGCAACCCAGGCTTGACCTTGAATAATATTGAATGCCTCTAGAAATGCTTGAGCCGGAATATCACCAAATCCGAGGGCCGCGACGGTTGTCAGACAGTTAAATGACCAAGATGAAATTTTGTCTCTTTGTTCATTAGTCAAGTTACAGAAATTCTCGACGTAGTAGGCATCATAGACACCGGGTCTGTCTCATTTTGTTGCCAAATGTGCTTCAGGAATTATATCAACGCCGACAAGGCGCGATATGCCATATTTCTTTAATGCAGCCCCCATCATTCCAATACCGGCACCTAAATCTAACACTCTAAGATCACTGAAGTTTTCTTCTGACTGGGCGACCAAAGACCTGAGTATTTCCGATACCTTGTTGGGCGATTGACACTTCAGTTGTTCATAGAACAGCTGCTCGTACAATCCAGGAATCTTATAGATCTCATCGTAATCGTGAAAATGAATCTTCCGTCTGTTATTTGTATCCAGTAGATAAAAATACGCCTTGTCCTGGCTAAGGTTGCTATCCCCAAAGGTGGGAAATTGTATCCTGTGTCGTGTCTCCATTATCATCTTTCCTTTACTGTTAATTGACTAACCTGGTTATACGGCGAAGCTGCTCGCAGTATATCCGGGTTAATTAAATACGAAGCATGCTCTATATCCCATCTGGTGGATCGTAGGCAAGGAGAAATTTGTTGCCGTTTTTTGGGTCCGTTTTGCCTCGGGACGCAATCCATCGACACAGGCATCTGAGGCAACTATCTCATACCCGTCCACAAGGGTCTAGATCGGACAAGTCCTGAAAAAGGCTAATGATTTTAAGAGAAAATGCTCTCCCACTAGATTCCATGTAAACCCCGCCTCTTGAGGCGGGTACAAAGCCGATGGGGTTTCCAAAGGGGAGAAGCGGCAGCTCTCCCCTTTGGTCGAACACGGGGATTCAAACCCCGTGTTCGATATAACTTGATTTTGAGTGATCGACACCAGTTTATAGAAACTAAAGCCCGGTCCGGTAAGTGTCCACTGTTACCCGCTGAGCATATTTTGCAGGGTCTTGCTATATTTCCGGCCGTTCTCCCGCATGAGATCCATTTCCCTTTTGACGAGCCAATCGCTAATCGAAGGCTTGTAGGTCGGGCGACTTTTCAGCCTGTCATACCACTCGGCCACGTGAGGGCGGTCCTTCCACATCCAGTCGAGCTGCAGGCAATCCAGCCGGGTGATGTAAGGTGCGTAGCCGACCTCTGCCAGCGAAAAGGTCTCGCCGGCAAGCCAGGGGGCACGTGCCAGCACGGCCTCCATGTGCGCCAGCAGTTTGTCGAATAGTTCGAGAGAATGACGCACCACCGGCGCCTCGATGCCCAGCTCCGCTATCTGCAGGTGCATTTCCCGGTGGAGCGGATTGGACTTGTTCACGATGTGGGCCTGAAGCGCTTCCCGGCTAGGGTACATTTCTAAAGCAGCCTCTCGCAGGGCGATTACGAAGCTGAGCGTAGCGGTGGCCGGTATGTGAATATTCTCATCCAGCCGCTTTGTCCAGACCCGCATCCGTGCCCTCCCCATGGGGTCCTCAGGGGTTAACGGCGGGCCCTCGAATACCTCGTCCACATATTCAGCAATCACCGTGGACTCGAGCACCACGTTGGAGCCGTGCACCAGCGTCGGCACCACCCCGTTGGGATTGAGCTTCAGGTATTTGGGACTCCTCTGTTCGCCTTTACGTATATCCACGTAGTGGCCTTCCCACTCGACTCCCTTTTCCGCCAGCACCATGCGTATCTTCGCCGCACATACAGAGGTGCCATGGTGATAGAGATCAACTTTCATAGAAGAGTCTCCTTTCTTGCCTTTTTATCCCTCAAATCCCTCTTATTCCGTTTATCCCTCTTATAGACATATAGGGGGCCGGCCAAATTAGGGTGATTATAAAAGATTCGTTCCCGGAATACAGCGGTTTCCGAGTAGGGCCGAAGTCTCCTCAATTGACGTAAAATTCCAGTAGTGTTAAAAAGTCCTATCCCAAAAGCACCTGTCGGGGCGTAGCGCAGCCTGGTAGCGCACACGCTTGGGGTGCGTGTGGTCACCGGTTCAAATCCGGTCGCCCCGACCACCCTCTCTCGAGGCATCCCGTATCTATTCAATTGACGCAAATCTGAAGGAGTGTTACATATTCATTAGTTGAGAATGTCTGTCGGTGTATGACGGAGTCTATTCGTGCAGAAAGTTGTCTCCATCCGGCCGGCGGTTGAATTTTCAGATCCTCGATTATTTCCTCCATCTCCATACAGGGTGAAAGCTCCTAGTCAAAACCTGCAGGAATACCGCCGGTCAAGAGAGAAGATGGTCCAAGAGCAGCTAGTGGACCGAGGCATCAAGGATCCACGGGTGCTCCAGGCCATGGGAAAGGTCCCTAGGCACCTCTTCGTGGAGTCGGCATTAGCGGACCGAGCCCACGATGACGAGCCGCTGCCAATCGGCGAGCGACAAACCATCTCCCAACCTTTTATGGTGGCCCTGATGACTGAGTCCGCAGAGCTCACGGGGGAGGAAAAGGTTCTCGAGGTCGGCACCGGATCGGGTTATCAGACGGCTATCCTTGCCGAGCTCTGCCGCAATGTCTTCTCTATAGAAAAGGTCCGGTCCCTTGTAGTAAAGGCTCGGGCGATCCTCGACGAGCTGAACTATTACAACGTCGCGATTCACATAGGGGATGGAACCTTGGGCTGGTCCGAGCGCGCCCCTTTCGATGCCATTCTCGTAACGGCAGGGACTCCTGAGCTGCCTCGACCCCTGGCTGATCAACTGGCATCGGGTGGAAGGTTAATCATCCCCATAGGGGACGAGCATTCTCAAGTCCTCAAACGTTTCCGACGTACCGCTTCAGGACTGGCAGAGGAAGGCCTGGGGGACTGTCGATTCGTTAAGCTCTTAGGGAGATACGGTTGGCCCGATTAGAAGCTCGGGTTGCTGGTTTCAGTCTTCTCTTCCTCTTCTTATTCTCCTTTGATGGATGCGCCCCTCACCCACGCCTTCCACAGAAGAAAAAACCCCGTGGCATCTATCACGTTGTCATAAGTGATGAGAACCTCTTTCGCATTGGCAAGGCTTACGGCGTCAAATATGAAGAACTGGCTTGGATCAACCGCATTGACGATCCGCACCAGATCCGCACCGGCCAGAGGATCTTTATCCCGGGAGCGACACGGCACCTCCCCGTAGAGATCATTACCCCTTCGAGCGCCAGCTTGAAGCGCCCTACTAAACCCAAGCCGCGAGGAAAGGGACGACAAGGCTTTATCTGGCCGCTCAGGGGGAAAATAACCTCAAGGTTCGGCAAGCGCGGCAGGACATTCCATGACGGAGTCGATATTTCAGCCCCCAGGGGAACTCCGATCCGAGCTATCCAAAAAGGCGAGGTATTGTACAGTGACCGATTAAGGGGCTATGGCAATCTCGTAATTATCCGGCACCCCAGGCGATTTGTATCTGTCTACGCACACAACCGTAAAAACCTGGCCCGGAAGGGTCAAAGGGTAGCTAAGGGACAAGTGATCGGAGAGGTCGGCAGCACCGGACGTGTCACCGGTTCGCATCTGCACCTTGAGGTCCGAAAAGGTAACGTTGCACAGGATCCTCTTTATTATTTGCCCTCGTTGTGATAGCTCAAGCTTCATGGAACAGGAGATCACAGAAATCCGCCAAACGATCCGGGACATCCCCGACTTCCCCAAACCCGGTATTGTATTCAAGGACATTACTCCTCTACTGAACAATGGCCCCCTGTTCAGACGAACCATTGATCTGCTAGCCAATCGCTACCAATCGCGGGCGGTGGATACGGTCCTGGGGATTGAGTCGCGCGGGTTTATCATTGGGGCCGCCCTAGCCTATACCCTGGGTGCCGGCTTCTGCATCGTGCGCAAGCCGGGAAAGCTTCCCTATGAGACTCACAGCGCCAGCTATGAATTGGAGTATGGCTCCGACACACTGGAGGTCCACCGGGACGGGATCAGGACTGGGGCCCGGGTAATTATTGTGGATGACCTTATCGCTACGGGCGGTACTGCCTCAGCAACCGCTTCGCTGGTGTCGAAGCTCGGAGGCGAAGTGATCGAATTTGCCTTCGTCATAGAGCTATCCTTCCTCAATGGACGGGAAAGGCTTAAGCCTCACGAGGTCTTCTCTATTATCCGGTACGATTCGGAATAGCGGAAGTAAACCCCGTACCACGGTCTTACACCCGTGGCTTTGCCGCGCTCTGCGGAGTAATGGCCCACGACTCCACGGGGGTAGCTCAGAACATTCAACCGGGGTAGACATAAGAATCAGAATGCAGACTGAAGGATTCTGAATTCTGGCCCCTGAATTCATGTTTCTTATCACGCCAGCTTCCTTGACAATGGGGTGCAATGCTTTATATGTGAACGACAGGCTTGAGATGGGAGAACAAGCCTCTGTGAATGAGGCAAAAGGATAGGGGATGAAGCGAATAGAGGAAATGGGTCTCTGGGAAAGGCTATATTTTCCGGAGATCTTCCGTGGGATGATGGTGACAGGTTACCATTTTTGGCGGAACCTCCTTATCCACACCCTGCACCTTTTTGGCCTTGCCAAACATCTCCAGGCGGCTATTACCATCCAGTACCCTGACGAGCGGTTGCCCTATCCGGTAACCTTCCGGGGACGGCACCGGCTCACTCTAAAATCAGACGACTCGGTCCAATGTACGGCTTGTTTTCTCTGCGCCACGGCCTGCCCCGCTGATTGTATCAACATCGTGGCGGGTGAGTATCCGGAAAACCCCATCGAGAAGTTTCCTATCCGCTATGAGATTGACACCCTGCGCTGCATCTACTGTGGCTTCTGCGTTGAGGCCTGTCCGTGCGATGCGATTCGCATGGATACGGGAGTCCATCCCGGTAATTGGGGTTCTTCTCGCAGGGATTTTGTTGAGGACAAGGAGCTGCTGATGGAGCGCTCCCGACAGTTGGAGAAGAAAGGGAAGGAGGGGCTTTACGAAGAGCACGTAAGCCGCTACCAGCATGTTTAGTGCCTGCCTTTATCCTCTGTCGATTTCCGGTGCCGATTCTCCAGCAACCACGCCCACGGAACGGCGCGAACTCTAAACATGAAAGGGAGATCAGTCGCAGTTTAATGCCATTGAACGTAGTCAAATCGCCAGGGAGGGAAGAGAATGTCAAAATCCAATAAGAAACCGAAAACGCAGACTGGAAGCGTGATGACCACCGGACCGCTGCCGGCTTCGAAAAAGGTTTTTCACCAGGGTAAACTCCACGATGACGTTCGTGTATCCATGCGCGAGATCACGGTTTCTTCCGGATCCCCAAGTACCCCCCACAACGGGGACAGGGATAAAAACCCTTCTCGCATCACGGTCTATGACACCTCAGGCCCCTACACCGACCCGAAGGCAAAGACCGATGTCAGGAAAGGACTACCGCCCCTTCGTTTAAAATGGATCCGGACACGGGGTGATGTGGAGGAAATGCCCCCCCATCCCATACTGCCGGGAAAGTACGAACAGCGCCGTTCCTCCACTAAAAATGGAGGGGCTACTCTCGAACGCTTTCCCGATGCGTCGCGCAGGCGGACCCTTAGGGCCAAGCCAGGGCATAACGTGGCGCAGATGCACTACGCGAAACGGGGCATCATCACGCCGGAGATGGAGTACATTGCGATCCGCGAAAACCAGGGTCGAGAAAATGCCCTGGAAAAGGGTGGCAACGGACTTGACCGAACCCATGCCGGCAACAATTTTGGGGCATCCATACCTAGATGGATAACCCCTGAGTTCGTGCGCGACGAGGTGGCGCGAGGTCGCGCTATCATTCCAGCCAACATCAACCACCCGGAGAGCGAGCCGATGATCATCGGTCGCAACTTCCTGGTCAAGATCAACGCCAACATCGGCAATTCCGCCGTGGCTTCCTCCATCGAAGAAGAGGTGGAGAAAATGATCTGGGCGACCCGGTGGGGCTCAGACAACGTCATGGACCTCTCTACCGGTAGTAACATTCACGAAACCCGCGAGTGGATTCTGCGCAACTCGCCGGTCCCCATCGGAACGGTCCCCATTTATCAGGCCCTGGAGAAGGTGGAGGGAAAAGCGGAGGAGCTTACCTGGGAGATCTATCGGGACACCCTCATCGAGCAGGCTGAGCAGGGAGTGGATTACTTTACCATCCACGCTGGCGTCCTATTGCGCTATATCCCACTGACTGCTAAACGGGTCACTGGAATCGTCTCCCGTGGCGGCTCGATCCTGGCCAAATGGTGCCTCACCTACCATAAGGAGAATTTCCTCTACACCCACTTTGAGGAGATTTGTGAGATCATGAAGGCCTACGATATCTCCTTTTCTCTCGGAGACGGTCTGCGTCCCGGCTCGATAGCCGACGCCAACGACGAGGCCCAGTTGGGTGAGCTGGCCACTCTAGGTGAGCTTACCAAGATTGCCTGGAGGCACGACGTCCAGGTCATGATTGAGGGGCCAGGCCACGTCCCGATGCACCTGATCCAGGAGAACATGACAAAGCAGCTTGAGCTCTGCCACGAGGCGCCCTTTTACACCCTCGGGCCCCTCACCACCGATATCGCACCCGGCTACGATCACATCACCAGCGCCATAGGCGCCGCCATGATCGGCTGGTATGGAACCGCCATGCTGTGCTACGTGACCCCGAAGGAACACCTGGGACTTCCCAATAAGAAGGACGTCAAGGATGGTGTGATCACATACAGGATCGCAGCCCATGCGGCGGACCTCGCCAAAGGCCACCCTGGCGCCCAGGGCCGTGACAACGCGCTGAGCCAGGCGCGCTTCGAGTTCCGCTGGGAAGATCAGTTCAACCTGAGCCTGGACCCCGATACCGCCAGGGAATTCCATGATGAGACCCTGCCTGCGCAGGGGGCCAAACTCGCCCACTTCTGTTCCATGTGCGGGCCCCACTTCTGCTCTATGAAAATTACCCAGGACGTGCGTGACTACGCAGCGGCAAAAGGCCTGGACCCGGAGGCGGCCCTGAATATAGGCATGAAGGAGAAGGCAGACGAATTCAAAAAGGCAGGTTCCAAGATCTACCGAGATGTGACGGAGGAAAACAGCGACGCTACTACAATGAATGCCAAGTCCGCTTCAGAGAGGTAATTGGAGAGGCGCGATTACGCGATACAATTTAGGCTGGTTAATTCTCAATTGCGATTTGCTGAGTAGCTACGCCGGCAATGTGCATGGCTCGTCCGCTGGCGCAAGACTTACAGACCAGAGGCTTGTGTATCCCGAACAACTTGTCCTCAAAACAGGTGGCGTGAGCCTGACGATGACATCCGGGGCAGATCAGCTCAATCGGCATCCCTTTACACCCGAACATCAATGCCCAACCGCACACATGGCATAAAAAACTACCCATTCCCATAGCATTACCCACCTGAATTACCTCCGGTCGTCGGCAAATCCGCTCTTACACTCGCAAGGCTGATCAGGAATCGTAAAGGTTCCAGACCATGAGACAAACATTGGCAAGCACTATCGATGAGAGAAGTAATACGTCCATGATAAATCCTCCTTAAATTGGTTCAATTTCCACTTATTCTGAAACGTAAAGATTCCAGACCATGAGAAAAACAATTGACGATGCCAAGAACGAAGTACCAATCATTAAGAAATCCATCTAAATCCCCTCCTGAGTTTTTGTTTTGCTTCTGCCTTTCATTTCTCTCTGCTGATTTCTGACGTTCACGCTATTTCTATATTGCAAGCGTGGTGCCATTCTCCGGAGAGCTCGCCTAATCTACTGGAGGGAACGCGAAAACATTAATAATTTCGGTTGGTTATAGATGGTAGTCGAGGTATTTTGCGACATCCGAAGGGGAGATGGCTTTTCTGACCACTGCCGACTATGTTTACAGGTCAGTCTTGTCGGAAGCAGATAATCACTCACTAAAACAGTAAGTTACACCAATGTATGCAAATCATCACGCCCTGTATACATCGTATACACTAATGTAAATGAGACGTCTCAGTATCGTAATTGAGACGCAAAAACGCTGATTTTAGAGTGGCGGGTGGGGTTAGCTAAAGGAAAGGCGATTACGGGGAGGAACTGTCAAAATGCTTTATTTTAGATACTTGGTCACATCAATCCGTTTCAGGACCTCCTCGGGAACCTCGTTGCGCTTGGGGAAGTCGCCGGTCAGGGGCCTTGTCGCATCCACGATGGCCACGGCATCACCCAGCCAGTCCCGGAAGTTCTGGACTTGGCGGATCACATCCAGGTCTTTATCCCAATGGGTTCGGGTTCCTACCGCCCACAGGACGTCCCGCTCGTTGAACACGTCGATATCGTCATCGACAACCACAGCCAGCTTGAGGTTGGGCATCTCCACAAAGGCCTGCATGGCGGCCTTGCGCGGCTCGTTATCAAACTCCTTTTTGATCGAGATGTAGCATATGACCCTGCCGCAGCCGGAGGGAGGGAGGTGGATTGCCTTTATGCCCCTAACGTTCTTTTTGATCACGTTAAAGACACTGCCCTCCTTGGGGATCCCGCCGAGGTTCCAGTGGTCCAATTGGCCTGGCCATACATCCTGCATCACAGCATTTTTTCGGTGGGTGATCGCGGTCACCTCAAGGGCCGGGACCTTCATCTCCCATTGGTAATACCTCATGACCTCACCGAAGGGATTTTGGGACTCCCGCACATGGGGAGGGACCTCCCCTTCAATGATGATCTCGGCATCGGCAGGGACAAGGAAATCCTCCCCCCATGTCTCTGAAGGAGTGAGGCGTAAGGGCTCCTCGAGGAAAGCGGATGCGGTCGAATAGTCATCGTTGCCGTAGGGGGTCATGCAGCAGGAAGAAAAGTAAAAAGCAGGATGGTGTCCAAGCACGATAACGACCGGGGCCCTTTTATCTTTCTCTTCATACTCCCGGACCATTGCCTCCAGGTGATGATGGCGGTGAGCGGAAAAACTCATTCTCCTCGGCTCATAATACATGTTCTTGGTGAAGGTAATATTGTAGAAGTCTCTTTCAACGTTTTTCATGACGCAGGCCATGGTGAAATAAGCACCCACATCGTCCTTGTGGTGCATGGGAATGGGAAAGATCCTCAAGTCTGCCTTAGGACCTTTGAGCACCACCTCTTTGCAGGGGGCTTTCTCCGGCGCCACGGTTTCAGTCTCCCCTTTCTGACGCTCTCTCCGGGACACCTCAAGGCTTAAATCCATATTGGACTCGAGGTCGCCCATACCCAGGGTATCTGCACAAAACTGGCGCGTGACAAAAGGATTGTAGAAGAGAGGAAAAGGAGAAGGTTGGCCGGCGACGGTAAGGACATTTTCAAAGAGGACCATCTTCGCCACTCCTCGATTGTCCAAATTATTTAGAAAAGCTATGGTCTCGAATTTGTTGGGGTCTATGAGCTCCTTAACGCGGATTAACGAACCGGGTCTGCTTTCTTCCTCATAGGCGAGAAAGCCAGGTAGATCTTTGCTCATTTCAGCCCTCCTTGCTAGCAGTCATTCTTAGTCTCTTAGTCAATTCAGCATACGACTGCAAGGATCACTCCATGGGGATCTTGTTGAGATCTCTACCGTGTCGATGAGGCTTGCGACATCTACCCCGGACCATTAGGCTAGAATGAAGCCACATCCATAAGCCATGAAAAAGTCCCGTCATATCTTTTCAGGCCTAACCCTTTCGCTGCGTAGAAAGATTGAACAGCTAATCAGCGAGAGCCCCTCCCCTGCCCTGGCCCAAGCCACTTTCATGAGGCTCCTTGAGACCTCGGGCCCAGGCTCTCTGAACAAAATTCCAAAGGGGCACCTTCCGGACCTGGTCCGCCTTCTAGGCAGCTCCGCTACCCTGAGCGATCTCTTGATCCAGAAAGGTCGAGCATGGCCAGCTCTCTTTCTCAAGCAGATAAAAATCCCGCAGAAAAGCACCGCTAAGCATCTATCGGAGCTTTCTCACCTTTCTAAACGTGGGGTTTCTTTTGATCAGCTGGCCTGCGGCCTGCGTCAGTACAAACAGCTAGAGATCCTGAGAATCGGGACCAGAGACCTCTCCCCTTCCGTACCGGTGGATGACACCATGAGGGAATTGACCGCGCTTGCAGAGGCCACCCTGGAGACCGCCTATCTTTCCTGTCGCTACGACATAGAAAAGGATTTCGGACCACTCTACCTTCCCGGCACAAAGACGAAAAACGGCTTTGTCATTCTAGGCATGGGGAAACTTGGAGGAGAAGAGCTTAACTTCAGCTCCGACATAGACCTGATCTACCTCTTCGAAGAAGATGAGGGTGAGAGCGCCGGCGGCCGTAAAGGGAAAATAGGACCGCGCGACTTCTTCACCCGGTTGGCTGAGCAGATCACCCGCGTGATGGGAGAGGTCACTGAGAATGGCATTGTTTACCGAACCGATCTCCGCCTTCGCCCCCTCGGTCGCAACGGCCCTATTGTTCAATCTCTTTACTCCGCCCTTCTCTACTACGAATCCTGGGGCCAGAGCTGGGAAAGGGCAGCCCTGATCAAAGCCAGACCGGTAGCCGGCGATAAAGAGCTAGGGACCAGGTTTCTACGGGAGGCAGAGTCCTTCATCTATCGCCGATATTTGGACTTCACCACTGTGGAAGACCTTAGAGAGATGAAACTGCGCATTGAGCAAGAGCTGCTGGGTCCCGGAAAAAGGGAGCGAAATCTAAAGCTGGGACCCGGAGGAATTCGTGAAGTAGAGTTTTTCACCCAGGCCCTACAACTCGTCAACGGCGGATATGAGCCTAGGGTTCGCTGCCATAACACGCTCAGGGCCCTCAACCTGCTTGCCTGCCACGGCTTGATCCCCAAAGAAGAGATGACGGGGTTAAGCCACGCTTACCGCTTTCTCCGCGACGGGGAGCATAAGGTCCAGATGGTCCAGGAGGCGCACACCTATTCCATCCCGGAGGGGGAAGAAGAGGAGCGAGCTCTCGCTCGCCGTCTGAACTACGGCGGAGATACTCCGGAAAATGAGCGCGAGCTTTTCTGGCAGGACTTTCACCGCCACGCTGCCTGCGTGCGAAAGTCTTTTGAGAAACTCTTCTTTGGAGCCCAAAGGGAGATCTCACCGGAGGGATCCTCTAGTTCGGGAAAAATCTGGAGTGATTTGGATCACGAAGAGCTGGTCCTCGAAGAGCTAAAAGAGCTGGGTTTTAAGGACCCCCATAGGGCCTACCATAACCTCCTCGCCGTCCGTGACGGGGACCCCTATTCTCTGCCCAGCCCGAGGAGGCTCAAGGTCATGCGTGCATTGGGCCCCGCTCTGATGAACGAGATCCTCCGCTCTGGTTCCCCCGATCAGGTCCTATTCAACCTGGTCGAGTTCTGCCACAGGGTGGGAGGGCGCACTGGTTTTCTATCTCTACTTGCGGAGAACCCTAAGACCATGCGTCTCTTGATACGCCTCTTCTCCCACAGCCAGTTTCTTACCGACTTGTTCCTCAGGCGTCCTGAACTCCTGGACAGCCTGATCCGCGTGGACCTTACGCGGCTGAGTAAAACTGGGGAAGAGCTAGCGGGAGAGCTGACTGCCGCCCTAGAATATAATGACGATCTGGAGGACAAGCTAAACTCCCTCAGACGCTTCCGGGCAGAGGAGTTTATTCGCATCGGTCTCCACGATATCGGTGGAGAATTAGGGCTGGATGACGTGATCGCTCAGCTCTCAGACCTTGCCGATGCCTGTCTCGAGGGGGCCCTTAGGCTCTCCTTCCAAGAGATGGATAAGAGTTATGGCCGAATGTCAGGAGGAAGATTTGCTATTCTAGGGATGGGAAAGCTGGGGGGGAGCGAAATCGATTATAACTCGGACCTAGACCTCATCTTCATCTACGATGCCCCCGAGGATGTCCAGAGTGAGGGAGCTGCATCGGGCCACCTGGAGGCCCACGAATATTACGTAAGGCTCGGGCAGAAACTCCTCACTTTCCTTTCAGCCCCTTTGGCGGAGGGAATCGTTTACAAGATCGACATGCAGCTTCGCCCCTCAGGAAAAGCGGGGCCTCTGGTCTCCTCTCTGGAATCCTTTCGCCACTATCATCAGACCAGCTCCCAGTTATGGGAAAGGCAGGCCCTCATCAAGGCGCGTTACGTCGCAGGAGACAGTGACCTCGGTGGCGCTGCAGTGGCAGTGGCGGAGGGCTTTGTCAACAGCAAGGGCCTCACGAAAGACGAAAATGCGGAAATCAATCACCTACGGATGCGAATGGAGAGGGAACTCGCAAAGGAAGACCCTTCCCGGTTCAACCTGAAAAAAGGGAAGGGAGGACTGGTCGACATCGAGTTCATCACCCAGATGCTACAGCTTTCTCATGGGCATCTTCACCCCAGCATACGCCAGAGGGGAACCCTGCAGGCCCTCGGCACGATCAGAGACAATAAGATCATCAACCAGAGCGACTACCATCTCCTCTCAGAAGGCTACCGTTTCTTGCGCCAGCTGGATCACCGGCTGCGGCTGGAACGTGACCAGTCTATCGATATCCTGGAACGGGAGGCAGAGAAGCTCCAGGGAATTGCCACCGCCATGGGATACAAGGGCCGCGGAAAAAAAAGCGCGGGAGAACTCCTCCTCCGGGACTGCGAGAAGCAGCGCGAGCGTATTCGCTCGTGCTATGAGCGATTCTTCGAATCAGAGGTCAACAGATTCAATTCTGAATAGGACCGCCTGCTGCCTGGCACTCCCGCGACGTTGATCACCTCTCTTTTTCAGCCTTCCGATAGCGGTCCCGCTCGAGGTCAAGCTCCGTCCTGAGCCCCAGGGCATGCAGCGCCTCGTTCGCCTCCTCTAAGGAGGCACTCTGCGCCACGGAGCGTGCGGGACGGGAAAGCGTCCGAAAGACCACCGACGGAGAAAGGTAAAAGGTCAGGGCCGTCAGTGGGGTGAGCTTGACCCGCCGCTCATCATAGCGGATTTTCTTCTCTCCCCATGCCCCGCGAGCGCACTCCACAGGGATAGCGCTCGCCTCTGTTTTCACCTGTTGAATGACCTGTGCCAACTCTGACACCACCTTTGGCGTAAGGGACCAGGCCCCCAAAAGCCCCCCAGCCTCTGCAATCACGCTTAACGCCTTTTCCAGCTCCTGGGTTGTCAATTCCCCATCGCTGCCGTACCCGAACATTCCCCATAGCGTGCGGTGTCCACGCGCCTCCATCTCGGCATAGGCAGCCAGCATTATCGAATCTGCCAGAGGACTGCGCAGTCCCTTCTCTCCCCCCTGGGCCAGAGAGTCGCCGCCAACATCGATACCGATGAGAAGATCTGCGTTGAACCACTCAAGCGTCGACTCAAGCCCTTCAACAACTCCCCTGACCCCACCGTTGATATCGACAAGCAGGACGTCCCGGCCAAGGACCTCAGCCATCTTCGATTCGGCAAAATACACATTAGTTTTCGTCTTTGTCTGGGAATTGGCCAGCCCGATGCGGGGGTGGATCAGTTCGATAGAGTCGATCTCGTTCAAGGCGCGCGGCCCCGGGACCGGATCATAGACGAACCGCTCCCAGGAAAGCCCTCCCAGGGTAAAGGGCAGGCCGCAGAACTCAATAAAACGAGCGGCCGCCAGGGCTCCAACCACATCCCCGCCACCGCCCACTCCGATCACAACGGCATTGGAGGATAAACCGATTGTCTCTTCCAGGGAAAGCGGGGCCTTGGTCATGAGGACGGGCCGGTCTCCAGGATGGGCTCGCAAAAACGTTGGACGAGTTCCATATTCATTTGTCAGCCCTGTAAATCACTTCGATCTCTTTTTGGCACATGTCTGCCACTGCCTTTCGGTCTATTTTAATTTTCTGGAAGGCTGTGACGCTCCTAACCTTCTCGGGAAAGTCCTGCTTCAGGGCGACGACCTTGCGGATCTTTTCATAGTGCTCCAGCCCCTCATTGATCCTCTCTACCCGTTGCCAAATTGTTCTCTCCAACTCGCTGTCGGTCAGGGACGATTCTCTCTCTTGAGATCGGCTGCAATCATCGTGCGATCCGGGACCACGAGGGCCGCCTGCCTTTTCTGAGCAATACTGAAGACCTCCCCGCATCCTCATACAAGAATCGATTATCGAAAAAACATTATACTTCCCCTTGATACATCTCAAGGATTTTCTGCAAATGACAACCCCCGATGCGGCTCTGAAAACCCATCGGGCCATGAAGGCGGAAGTTATGAAAAACCGCCAGAAAACCTGGACCCCTCAGCTCTTTTTGGCACGGCGCAAATTTGCCCCCTGTCTCTTCGGTGACAGATCTTTGAGAAGAGCCATGGCCTTACGCATGGTCTCTTTTTCAGTAGGATAGGAAAGCTGCGCGATAGCCTCCGAAATGGGAAACCAGCGGGCCTCGGCGACCTCGTCATCATGTTTGCTCACGTCACCCCCCAGGTAATGGGTCAGGTAAAAGTAGACGCGCTTAAAAATCCTAATCGCCTCACCCTCCTTGGTCCTGCTCATGAACCAGTAGGATATATCCCCGATCTTCGCCACTACCCTCCCCTCCAAGCCGGTCTCCTCGCTCACCTCCCGCAGCGCCGTTTCCTCCAGCCCCTCTCCCTCCTCCACCTGACCCTTAGGAAGACACCACCGGCGGCGAACGCGAATCAAGGCCACCTCTGTGATGCCATGACGCCTACGGTAGACAACTCCCCCGGAGGAAATTTTTCTAACCGTGCGCACGTACTGGAAACTTAATCCTCACTGCCGAGCAGCTGATCTTCCAGCCACTTGAGATAGCCCTCATTTCCATCCACGATGGGAAGGGCGATCACCTCGGGGACCGTATAGCTATGGAGCTCCTGGACCCTTTTCTTGAGCCTGTCGAACAGGCCTTCACTGGTCTTGATAATCAAGAGATGCTCCTCGCTACGCTCCACCTGACCCTTCCACCGGTAGGTCGATTGCACCGGTCCCAGACAGTTTACGCAGGCTGCGAGTCGCTCCTCTACCAGGGCACTCGCCAATCGCTTTCCCTCTTCGGCCGATTCCACAGTAACGTAGACAACGATGAACCTATTCATAGCCGGGATAATACAACTCCCTTTTCCCGGCAGTCAATTCGTTATTTATCGGTGAGGATGTGGGATCTTTACCAAAAGAGACTGCCGGATGTTTTCCGCATAGACACTCCGGTCCCGGTCATCAAGCGACACCGGTGGGACAGGATCGTAAAAGGTCATCCTAAGGGGGACTGGATTGAGGAGAATACTGCCCCGCTTAAGGGCTCGGAAGGTTCCTTCAAGCAGAACCGGCACCACGGGGGTCCGGCTTCTAATAGGCAAGACAAAGAGCATCGACTTGAACTCCTGTAGTTCTCCGTTCGGGGTCCGGGTCCCTTCGGGGAAAACTGCAACGGAGACCCCCTCCCTGAGGAGGTCTTCAGCCCGATTCAGACTCTTTAGCCCTTTCCTGGGATTTTCACGCGTGATCGGGATATGGCCTGATCTCCTGAGGGCCCAACCCACAAAGGGAATCGAAAAGACCTCTTCTTTAATGATGAAGCGAAAATTTAAAGGAAAATAAGCAAAAGCCAGAAGGATATCGAGAAAGCTGGCGTGGTTCGACATAAAGATATAGGTGCTCTCAGGGTCAAGCCGTTCAAGTCCCTCGACGCGAACCCTAAGTCCCGCAAGTGCGAGAGAACTCCTTGCCCAATAGCGCCAACAGCGATGAGCCAGGCTCCCCTCTGCGTCTACAAAGCTGGCAACAATGGTCACGACCTTCCATATAATCGTAGTCGGAATGAAAATAAGAATGACGTAAAGCTGGTAGGATACCAGCAGCGCCTTTCGTAGCACACCCTTGGTAGCCATCTGGGACAGATTAAACTATCCCAAACGAAAATCCAGGGATAAGGGGGGAGCTTGCACCTTTCGCTGGTTAAGAGGGGCTGAGGGAGTCGGGAACGGTGCTTAAAGTTCTGACGTCTGTGTCGGTTGTCGGCAATCTGCGCTTACCGGAGATGACCTTACGCGCACTGAGTTTAAGAAAGTCTATCACTGCCGGGACAACCTGCTGTCTGTGGGTAGCAAAGAAGAGATGGCCACCTTTCTTGACGGTTACGAGCTTTGCTTCGGGAATGCTCTTGGCAATGAATTTCGCGTGATTTAAAGGAACCAGCTTATCGTTCCTTCCGTGCAACACCAGGGTCGGTACCACGATGTTTTCTAGTGGATAGGTCGGCATGGTTGATAGCTGGATCAGGTCATTCCGCAGGCCATCTTTTTGCAGCGAAGTCGTGCCGAAAGACCTCATGAGCCGAAGGAAAAAGTCCAGGTTTTCCTGATGGGACAACGCTTGGGCATCGAGGTCCTGGTTGCTAGGGATCATGGATGCAAATATCTTACGGCACCTCTGCACCACCAACGAGATGAAGTTCCTTGCAAGCCCGGACACCACATCGACGGTAAAGAGCAGCCGCCTTAATAAAGACTTACAATTCCTGACCTCATCCTGTGTCAAGCGCTGACTTATGGCGCTCACCGTCGCGAGCGCCCAGCACCGCTTGGGATGACGCAAGGCAAACTGTAGCGCCGAAGGCCCGCCACCGGAGATCCCGATAATAGCCGCCTTGGGTATATCCAGAGCATCTAGAAGGGCGGCATACGCATCCGCCTGGGACTCCGGCGTGTCCCCCACTCTCAATGGCGTCCCCATATAGCCTGGTCTTGAAAGGGCTATGAATTTAAAGCTATGCCCATGCACCAGTCGCGCCGCAATGAGACCCTGATCATATCCGCCGGGGCACCCGGGGATGACCAGGACGGCCGGCCCTTGACCCACAATGGCTGTCTCAATGGGACCCTGAGAAGTTTCAACAACCTGGGTCTTCATTGCTCCTCACTGACCGAAAATTTTATCGATTGAGACATGTCAGCATATATAAACTATATATCCCTTGATTGTCAAACTATTAACAATCTAGGATCTCACCCACCCTAGAGGCTCACGCGCGTTGAACCAGTTGAAAGAGGCCTCCATGTATGCTAATTCCCTAAAAACCTGGAGTAATTTCAAGGAACTAATGCCAATGCAAAATATCGATTTTGCCAAAGGGGAAGGGATGGTCCCGGTCATTATCCAGGACTACCGCTCCCGGGAAGTCCTTATGATGGGCTATATGAACCACGAGGCCTGGCAGCGGACATTAAAGACCGGAAAGGCGCACTATTACAGCCGCAGCCGGCGAAAGCTCTGGCTCAAGGGGGAAGAATCAGGACACTTTCAGGAGGTCAAGGACGCCTTGATCGATTGTGACAACGACACGCTGCTCCTCCGAGTGAAGCAGCTTGGAAAAGGGGCCTGTCACATGGGCTTTCAATCCTGCTTTTTCCGTACGAGAAAGGGACGGGGATGGAAGGTATCCTCCAAGAGAGTCTTCAACCCCGAAGAGGTTTACAAAAAGTGAGCGAGTTAAAGCTGGGGATTCCCAAAGGGAGTCTCGAGGCAGCAACCGTAGACCTCTTTAGAAAGTCCGGCTGGAAGATCCAAGGGATGGATCGGAGCTATTTTCCATCCATCGATGACGAGACAATCCGCGTGAGTTTGGTGCGGGCACAGGAGATGTCGCGCTACGTGGAGTCCGGGAGCCTGGATGCAGGAATCACGGGCAAGGACTGGACTCAGGAGAACGAATCGGATGTCCGGGTCGTAACCGAACTGGTCTATGCCAAGACGAGCTTTAGGCCGGTACAGTGGGTCCTGGCAGTTCCGCAGGATTCACCGATCCAGAGAATTGAGGACCTCCGAGGAAAAAAAATCGCCACTGAGATGGTCAACTTCACCCGGCGCTTCTTCTCCGAGCGGAAGATCCCTGTGAAAGTGGAATTTTCCTGGGGGGCAACCGAGGCGAAGGCCGCAGATGGTTTAGTCGACGCCATCATTGAGGTGACAGAGACCGGCAGGACCATCCGAGCCCATGGCTTGAGAATCTTGCAATCGCTACTCGAATCCAGCCCACAGTTCATCGCAAACAAAAGCGCCTGTGAGGACCCCTGGAAATTGGCCAAAATCGAACAGGTCAGCCTCCTCCTTCAGGGGGCACTCTCAGCAGAGAGCAAGGTCGGAATTAAGCTGAATGTGGCAGAGCAAAACCTGGCCAAAGTCATCCACCTCATCCCTAGTCTCACAGCGCCGACGGTGGCCTCTCTGTATGACACGGCCTCGCTTAAAGGGAAGAAGTGGTACTCTGTGGAAAGCGTGATCCCCGAGGATGTGGTGCGCGATCTCATCCCCAAGCTCATCGAGAACGGCGCCGTAGGAATCATCGAGTATCCCTTGAATAAAGTGATTTAAAGGTTAGGGCTGCGAATTCTGCGAATCACGCCATTGGAAATATTCCTTGGCAACCTCCGGAAAAATGGCATAGGAAAGCACGTCTTCATCGCTGGATGCCAGATTCCCGATCTCCTTCCGGGCCCGTTCCAATCCCGGTTTGAGCAGATCGGCAGGACGACACGTGATCGGTTCTTTCTTCCCCAGGATAGCTTTTCTCAACTCTGCATCAATCGACCCAGGCGACTCACCGTAATGTCCTAGCAGGTAATTCCTAGTCTCCTGGGAAACCACCGAGTAGCGCTTACCGGTTATAACATTAAGGGTAGCCTGAGAGCCGACCATTTGGCTGGTCGGTGTGACCAGCGGGGGGTAACCCATATCTTTCCTGACTTTTGGCATCTCATCCATCACCGCGTCCAATTTGTCCTCGGCTTTTTGTTGGCGCAACTGAGCCACCAGATTCGACAGCATTCCCCCTGGAATCTGAGAGGATAGGATATCTGCCTTCACCTGGTTGTTAACCGGACTTTCGAAATCAGCATACTTCTGCCGAACAGAATAAAAGTAATCGGCAATCTCCTTTAAGGACATGAGATCCAAACCCGTATCAAAGGGGGTACCCTGCAATGCTGCAACCAAGGCTTCCGTCGCCGGCTGAGAAGTTCCCTGGGAAAGCGGCGAGAGGGCCGTGTCCAAAATGTCCACCCCAGCCTCAATGGCCATCATATAGCTCATGGGGGCCATTCCGCTTGTGCAATGAGAGTGAAGGTGCACAGGTAGCGAGAGACGTGATTTAAGACCCTTCACGATCTCGTATGTGACATAAGGGGCAAGCAATCCGCCCATGTCCTTAAGGCATATCACCTGAGACCCCATCTCGGCCAATCGCTCGCCCAGACGGAGAAAATAGTCAACCGAATGAACAGGGCTAATGGTGTAACAGATCGCCCCCTCCACGATCTTTCCAGTCCTGTGAGCTGCATCCATCGCCACCTTTAGATTGCGCACGTCATTCATGGCATCAAAGATCCTAAATACATCGATGCCTCCATTCGCCGCTCGCTCGACGAACCTCTCCACCACATCGTCGGGATAGTTGTGGTAGCCCACCAGGTTCTGCCCGCGCAGCAGCATCTGTAGACGCGTGTTTGGCATCGCCGCCCGAATCTTTCGCAGCCGCTCCCAAGGATTCTCCTTGAGATACCGAAGAGCTGCATCGAAGGTAGCTCCGCCCCACATCTCTACCGACCAGTAACCCACCTGATCCAGCTTGCCTGCCACAGGGAGCATATCCTCCGTACGCATGCGCGTGGCCAGCAAGGATTGATGAGCGTCACGCAATACCGTTTCCGTTAGACCGACCTTCCGACTCATATTCTCCCCCAAGATATAAATTAAAAAGGGGAGCCTAAGCTCCCCTCTGCACCCCCGAGTCAGGATCAAAGACCAACACCAAAAGGTCCACTGGCCCTATTTTATTCCCCGAGTAGTGCTTTCTGCTTCTCTTCGAGTTTCTCTTTTCCCTTGGAATCGATCACGTAGAGGCCGTTTACCTGCTTGATGTCTGCAGGATCATAGAAACTGGCCGAAACCTCGAGTCCTTCATCGAATTCGAGCATCTTGATTGCATCCCAGGGGCAAATCTTCTTGTCCAGACGATCGGCCGACTCGGTGCCGATTAGCTGAAGCTGGAATTTCTTCGGCAACTGGTCCGGTTCTATTGGTCTCTTGGAGCGGTCATAGTATCTACCGGCATACTCGTAATAGATTTCTCCAGTCTCCTTGTGTTGATGAATCTTGGTGAGGTCATCGCTGTAGCACATCTGGCAGCCGATGCACTTATCGTTATCCACCCAGACCCTATACGGTTTAAGGCCACCCTGCGGTGTTTCCTCATAGAGTAAATTAATACAGTTATCCACTGGACAATGCACCTCACAGAGGGGAGAGCCTGCACAGCTTGAGCAGTTCTCATCCATCACCGCAAGTAACGCTGTCCCTTTATGCTTCTTTCCAGGTTCATCCGCCATAGGACTTTGCCCTCACTTTTTTATATCGGGAATGCAGAAAGAATCCTCCCGCGACTAATAGCAGAACCCAGTAATACCGCACGAGCTGCAGTTCGGCCCATTCCAGCCAATAAACGAAGTTGGAGTAATGAGCAATTAGGGTTCTTAACGCCACCTGGGCCCCTGCATAGTCCCGAGTTTTTCTCAGTACTCGGGACAGGCCATAGAGGGCCCCTTCGTCCTTCGGAATCAGCCTTAACACCTGCTGAAAATCTTCTCGAGCTTCCTGCCACCTCTCTTGTTCTACGTAAACCCATCCCCGGTTACTCCACGCCTCCGCATAGTCCTCCTTTATATCCAACGCCCGACTGAAGCTCTCTTTAGCCCTGTCAGAGTCCCCGTTTTTCTTGAAGGCTACTCCGAGGTTATTGTGCGCCTGGGGGGAATTCGGCCTTAACTCTGTTACTCTTGTGTATTCCTCGATGGCCGCAGGATAATCCCGGTGCACCTCCAAGTGGAGCCATCCCTGCAAGGTCATGGCCTCCACGTGTTCCGGGAACAGACTCAGCGCCCTCTTTATATGAAGCTCTGCCGCCTGCACATCCCCAAGCCTCATAGATGCTACGGCAAAAAAGAGATGCAGGTCAGGTTCCTTGGGATATTCCTCTAACAGGCTCTCGAAGGCCTTCTTCGCCTCCCTCGCCCTCCCCTCGGCCAGGAAACTTTTTCCTCTCTCCCACCGCCTCTCTTCAAGGAGCGCAGCCACGCCATGCCCGTATACAAGCAGGACCCCAATGAAGGCCCCTGCAAGGGGCAAGGCCCAGTACCTTATCATCTACTTCCACATGTTCTCGGCAATCTCGTCTTTTTTCCCGTCCTCCCTGAGCTTGTCGTTCTTAAATGCCTGTCTTAAGCCGATCCAGGTGAAAAAGAGGACCAGAAGGAGCATTCCGACAATAGGAATGTTGTCGGGCTTAGTAAGGATTTCCAAAAAGTTCTGTATGCCAGTCGGCTCTTCCATATGACTTTCCGCCCTTAACAGATATAGATAAAGTCAAATTATTGGAAAATCATGGCAATGTCAACGCGTGTTGGGCTCTCCGTCAGAAAGTGTGGTGCGAGATGACTCTTTGACCGTGTCCGACTGGGGGAGATGGCGATTGCACCCTGTCCATTCCTGTTACTTAGGGCTTCGGGGACTTCCTTCGCTCCACGGGCCACCCGGAGCGACCCTACTTCGGCTTGCTTGGTTGTCCTCGGGGCACGAGGTCTCCAGCCGTGGGCAATAGGCCGCTACCCTTAGGGCCCCGCCCGATCCTGCCCCAAGGGTGCTTATTCCTCAGATAGGGGCCTGCACCAACCTGAACGTTCACGTGCCCACGGCTTTCAACCTCGCACCCCTCTGACCGTGCACCTGGGGCTGTCTACCTTTGGTGTTTCGCCCAGCAAGCCCCCTCAGCCCACGCCCGATGCAAAGGGAGCTGGCGTGCCTGAGCGAAAGATTGGTTCTGAGGCGTTGGCAGCCTCTGCGAAGCTGAGGAAAAGCAGCATCGAGTGTTTGAGCGCAGCG